>JAGVNQ010000261.1 GCA_020053195.1 Sideroxydans sp. | reverse complement strand
GGACTCGCGTTGTAGGTGTCGTCGATCAGCGTCGCGCCATGAATTCCCTGCTTGCGTTGCAAGCGTCCCGCTACGCCGCCGAATTTTTCCAACGCGCCAGCAATCACCGCGAGCGGCATTTGCACGGACAGCGCGGCGGTGGCGGCAGCCAGCGCGTTGCGCGCGTTATGTTCGCCCGGCACTTGCAGCTTTATGCTCAATTCGCCTTCCGGCGTGGAGGCGCGCAACAAGCCGCCGCCCTGTTCGGGCTGCCATTCGCCGAGCACATCTGCCGCGTGGTTTAACGCAAATTCAAATACGCGATGTTTGCCCGCCAGCGTGCGCCACAGTGCGGCATACGCATCGTCGCCGTTGATGATCGCCGTGCCATGCGCGGCCAACCCGGCAAAAATTTCACCCTTGGCGCGCGCCACGCCTTCCACCGAGCCCAAGCCCTGCAAATGCGCGCCGCTGGCGTTGTTGACCACGGCCACAGCGGGGCGCGCGATGCGCGTCAGGTAGTCGATTTCGCCGGGATGGTTCATGCCCATTTCGATCACCGCATAACGGTGCGTATCGCGCAGCTTGAGCAAGGTGAGCGGCATACCGATGTCATTGTTGAAATTGCCTTGGGTGGCGAGCACGGTTTCTTCACTGCCTGTTGCCGTGCGCAAGATGGCCGCCAGCATTTCTTTCACTGTGGTCTTGCCGTTGCTGCCAGTGATGGCGAGCAGCGGGATGGAGAACTGTTTGCGCCAATGCGCGGCGAGTTGACCGAGTGCTGCGCGCGTGTCTTCTACAATCAGGATTGGGGATTGGGGATTGAGGATTGTGCGGATTTGCTCGTAACCTTCCGAGCTGACTAGCGCCGCCACCGCGCCCGCCTTCAATGCATCCACAACAAACTTCGCTCCGTCGAAGTTTTCGCCCTTGAGTGCGATGAACAAATCGCCGGACTGAATACTGCGCGTGTCGGTGGAGACGGCGCTGAAACGCACATCGTCTCCAGCGCGGCGCGCATGCAATGCTTGTGCGGCTTGCGAGAGCAGCATCATGTTTGACGCTCCCGCGATTGCCACTCGCTCAACGCGCGCTGCGCGACCTCGCAATCCGAGAACGCATGACGCACACCGTTTATTTCCTGATAGTCCTCATGCCCTTTGCCCGCCAGCAGCACGGTGTCGTTGGCTTGCGCGGTGGCGATGGCATGGACAATCGCTTCGGCGCGATCTGCTATCACCTGATATTCGCCCGACATGGCGGGCACGATTTCGGCGATGATGGCTTCAGGCGGTTCGCTCCTCGGGTTGTCGCTGGTGATAATGGACACATCGGCGAAGCGGGAAACCGCCTTGCCCATCATCGGGCGTTTGCCGCGATCGCGGTCGCCGCCGCAGCCGAACACACAGATCACTTTGCCGCTTGAAACTTCGCGCAGCGTGGCCAGCACTTTTTCCAGCGCGTCCGGCGTGTGCGCGTAATCCACCACCACCGTCGGTTTGCCGTTGCCACCCAACGTTTGCATCCGTCCGGCCACCGCTGCTTGTTTACCCAGCACGCGCGCGGCGTCACTCAGCGCCACATCGCTGACCAGCAACACCGCCAATGCGCCCAGCAAATTGGAAGCGTTGAAACGCCCGAGCAAACCGCTGTGCAACTCGCCCACGCCCCAACTGGTATGCAGGTGCAGCGCCAGTCCCTGCGCATCCAAACGCGTCGTGCTGCCGTACACCATACGGATGCCCAAACTTTCCGCCAGCATCAGCGATTCTTCTTCCAGCCCGTAACCCACCACCTCCGCTTCGGCATCCTGCAACTCTGCCGCCAGCGTCGCGCCGTATTCGTCGTCCAGATTCAGCACGGCACAACCCAGTTCCGCCCAGTCGAACAAACGGCGTTTCGCCGCCGCGTAACTGTGCATGTCGCCGTGATAATCGAGATGGTCGCGCGTGAGGTTGGTGAGTAGCGCCACGTCGTAGTGAACGCCGTTGACGCGACCTTGTTCCAGCGCGTGCGAGGACACTTCCATCACTGCCGCTTGCGCGCCTTGCTGCAAGTATTCCGCCAGCAAGCCATGCAGCAGCAACGCATCCGGCGTGGTGTTCAACGTTGCTTGCAGCGCGCCGGGGAAACCGTTGCCCAGCGTGCCCAGCAGCGCGCTTTTTTTGCCCAACTGGCCTAATGCGTCGGCCAGCCAGTGGCTGATGGACGTTTTGCCGTTGGTGCCGGTGATGCCCAACATCCACAGTTGGCGCGAGGGATGGCCGTAAACGTGGTCGGCGAGATAGCCGATCTGGTGGCGCAAGTCTTTTACCGCGCGGTGCGGCACGTTCCATTCCGTGTTCCACTGGTAGTTGTGCGCCTCCCAAATGACAGAGGCGGCACCGCGCGCGATGGCGCTTTCGATGAAGCGGCGACCGTCCGCCTGCGCACCGGGATAAGCGACAAAAGTGTCGCCGGGTTTCACTGCGCGGCTGTCGGACACCAGCCGCGTGATGGCGGCACCCGATTTTTTCAGATCATCCGCAAGAAGCGTCATCATGCGTCTTCTCCGATGATTTCTTTCGCCTGCAACACGTTGTTCAGCGGCGCATCATAGGGAATATCCAGCACGCGCAAGGCCGCCCCCATTACGTTGCCAAACGCGGGCGCGGCCACTTGGCCGCCGTAATGCACAACACCGCCCGGCTCATCCACCATCACCGCCACGATCAGGCGCGGGTTGGAAGCCGGAGCCATGCCGACAAACGAGGCGACATATTTGTCCACATATTTGCCGTTCTGCAATTTGTGCGCCGTGCCGGTTTTGCCCGCCACGCGGTAACCGGCCACTTGCGCCAGCGGTGCCGTGCCCTGGGGCCCCACCACCATTTCCAGCATGTCGCGCACCGCGCGCGCCGTGGTTTGCGAATAGACTTTTGCACCCACCGGCGGGATGTCTTGTTTGAGCAAGCTGATTGGTTTCAATTCGCCGTCATTGGCGAACACCGTGTAGGCGCGCGCCAGTTGCAACAGGTTGACCGAGATGCCGTTGCCATAGGACATGGTGGCCTGCTCGATGGGGCGCCAGGTTTTGAAATCGCGCAATTTGCCGCAGGCTTCACCCGGAAATTCGCTGCCGGTGGCCGCGCCGAAACCGTTGCCCGAAAGGCTTTGCCACATCACTTGCGGCGGCAGCGACAGCGCCATTTTGGCTGCGCCTACGTTGCTCGATTGCTGGATCACTTGCGCCACGCTGAGCGAACGTTGTTTGTGGGTGTCGTGAATTTTGCGCCCGCCCACCGTCCAGATACCGTTTTCAGTATTGATGAGGGTGTTCGGTTTGTATTTTCCGGCTTCCAGCACGGCAGCCACGGTGAACGGCTTCATAGTCGAACCCGGTTCAAACATGTCCGTCACCGCGCGGTTGCGCATCAGCCCCAATTCCGGTTTGCTGCGGTTGTTCGAGTTGTAGGTTGGCCAGTTGGCGAGCGCCAGCACTTCGCCGCTTTTCGCGTCCAGCACCACGATGGAGCCCGCTTTGGCGTGATGCTGCTCGACCACTTGTTTGATTTCGCGGAAAGCGAGGAACTGGATTTTGCTGTCAATGCTCAAGGTGACATCGCTGCCTTCCTTGGGCGCGCGCAAGCTGGCCACGTCCTCCACGATATGGCCGCGCCGGTCTTTGATGACTTGCTGGCTGCCCGCTTTGCCGCCCAGTTTGGCTTGCAGGGAAAGCTCGATGCCCTCGCGCCCGTTGTCGTCCACATCGGTGAAGCCGAGCAAATGCGAGGTGACTTCGCCGCCGGGATAATAGCGGCGATACTCACGTTGCAGGGAAACGCCGGGAATACCCAGACGCATCACTTGTTGCGCCTGCTCGGGCGGCAACTGGCGTTTCAGATAAACAAAATCACGCGACACGTCGGACAGCTTCGCTTTCACTTCTTCATTTTTTAAACCGACCAGTTGCGCCAGCTTTTTCACCTGCGCGGCAGTCACCACCACATCTTTGGGGATCGCCCAAACCGCCTCGACCGGCGTGCTAACCGCCAGCGGTTCACCGTTACGGTCGGTAATCATGCCGCGATGCGCGGGTACTTCGATCACTCTGCCGTAACGCGCGTCGCCTTTCTGTTGCAGGAAGTCGTTGTGGATGCCCTGCAAATACACGGCGCGCGCCAGCAAGCCCGCCATGCCCGCCAGCAAAAACACAAACAGCAAACGCGAGCGCCACGCTGGCAAAGCCTGCTGCGCCGAGGTCTGCGGTACGTTGGCGTAATTCATGGCTGCCCCAGCATGATGCCGCTCATGCGGATGTAACGGACTTGATCGCTGGGCGGGATTTGCATCTGCAACTGTTGGCGGGCGAGGCTTTCCACACGGCCGGGGGTCACCAGCGTGCTTTGCTCCAACTGCAATCTGCCCCACTCCGCATCCATTTGTTGCGCCCGTTCTTTCTCGTTTTGCAGTTCCACAAACAACTTGCGCGCCTTGTGTTGGGAGGTCACAACACCTAACGCGCAAAAGATAGTCAACGCCAGCAGCGCCACATTGATCTTAGCCACCCGTGCCACCCAACCTCTCGGCGACCCTCAACACCGCGCTGCGCGCGCGAGGGTTTTCTTTCAATTCTTCCGCCGAGGCGTAGATCGGTTTGCCGATCAATTTCACTTTGCCTTGCGGCACATCGGCGGCGCGTATCGGCACGCTCTTCGGCAATTTGTCGCCCTGCGCCATGTCGCGCATGAAGCGCTTCACAATGCGGTCCTCCAGCGAATGAAAACTAATCACCGACATGCGTCCGCCCGGCTTTAGATGATCCACGCACTGCGGCAGCACGTTCTCAAGCTCTTCAAGCTCACGGTTGAGATAAATCCGTATAGCCTGAAAGGTGCGCGTTGCCGGATTTTTGCCGGGTTCGCGCGTGTGTACTGTCTTCCCGACGAGGTCACTGAGCTGCTTCGTGGTGAGGATTTCCCGCTCCTGGCGCGCAGCAACAATCGCCCTTGCAACCTGCCTAGCAAACCGTTCTTCGCCGTAATCACGTATCACCTCCGTCAGTTCATTTTCTTCCGCGACTGCCAACCACTCCGCCGCCGTCTGGCCGCTGCTGGTATCCATACGCATATCCAGCGGCGCATCAAACCTGAAACTGAACCCGCGCTGCTCATCGTCCAACTGCGGCGACGACACACCCAAATCCAGCAACACCCCATCCACTTTTCCCACACCGAGCTGGCGCAGCACTTCACCGAAATGCTCGAAGCCGCTATGCACCATCTGGAAACGCGCGTCGCTAATCGCGCGACCAGCCGCCACCGCCATCGGGTCTTTGTCCAGCGCGATCAAGCGGCCAGACTCGCCCAGCTTTTCCAGAATCAAGCGGCTGTGTCCGCCGCGCCCGAACGTACCATCCACATACACACCGTCCGCCTTCACCAACAAGGCATCGACTGCTTCGTTCAACAGGACAGTTGCGTGAGCCAGGGCATGGCTCACAAAGTAAACCCGGCTAATTCAGCAGGCAGATTGTCCGTGGTGAACCCCGCCATTTTTTCGTTCTGCGCCTGCCAGCGCGCCTCATCCCACAATTCGAATTTCTTGCCTTGCCCGACCAACATCACGTGTTTGTCCAACTTGGCGAAATCGCGCAAAGTCGCCGACACCAACACCCGCCCCGCTGCATCCATCACCACATCTTCCGCGTGACCGACCAGAAAACGTTGCATGGCGCGAATCTGCGGGTTGAAAGCGGAAAGCTGCATTAACTTGTCGCGGATGGGCTGCCATTCGGGTTGCGGATACAACAACAGACAGCCGTCGGCATCCGCAGTCAGCACCAACTGACCCGCGCAATGCGCCAGCAGCAAGTCACGATACTTCGTCGGTATCGTCAACCTGCCCTTGCCATCCAAATTGAATTGTGTCGCGCCTTGAAACATAGAATCCCCGAGCAACCTCCCATTTATTCCCACTTATCACCACTAGTTCCCACTATATTGAAAATAATCGGGGGGGTCAAGCGAGAAAATGGAAATTATCTTTATGCGACAAGGGGTTAGCGCGGAAAGTTAAAGCCAATCAAACATGCTTATAAAGCAACGAGTTGGACAAACAAGCTAAAGTTGTTTGTGATGGGAGGTCTATATATTTTGAAAAAAATGGGGCGAGATGCAATCCGGTTACAACATCCGCACCATGCTGGAATTTCCGGGACATTCATATGCTTCCACTACGATGATCTACACTTATGTCATGAACAAGGACGACAAGGGTGTAGTTAACCCGCTCGACAGGTGCGCTAAAACCAGTGTGGGCGCATTGCCCGTAAGCCAGTAAATACGGGCATCTTCACGCGATGCATGGCGTAGATCGCCTATTGACGGGCGTGTGCAAGCAGTTATGTGAATAGGAGTGTTTATGAGAGAGCTCATCGACGTGCGTCAAATACCCGGCGAAGCGAAACGCCGCTGGTTCACATCCGATGAGTTTGATCTGATTGTCTGGGTTTCAGACGAGCTGGAGATGATCGGTTTCGAGCTGTGCTACGACAAGCACCACAACGAACATTCGATTGCGTGGAGCAAAGACAGCGGGTTCCGCCACATGGCGGTGGATGACGGCGAACAGAGGCCGGGCAAATACAAAGCATCACCCATCCTGATTCCGAATGGCGCGCTTGATACCACGCACATTCAATCGGCATTTCTTGCAGTCAGCCACACGTTGCCGCAAGAGGTTGCCCGCTTTGTGGGGCGGGCTTTTGAGCAGCGGCAATAATCCCAGATAGCTCATTCGAGCCGTCATTTCGGCGAAGGCGAGAATCGCCGCCCGCGAAGCGGACAAAGATCTAGTATTGACCCGCTACGCGGGGGGCAATCAACTGGATTCCCGCTTTCGCGGGAATGACGGTTCTAATGGATTTTTTTCAATTTAAAGGATCAATTCAACGTCGGCTCGCCGCCCTTGGGAAACAGCACCCACATTTTGCCACTCTGTTTCATGCGCCCCGCTTTGGCGGCGGCGGGTTCGCCGAAGCCCCAGAAGAAGTCGGCGCGCACCGCGCCGCGTATCGCGCCGCCGGTGTCTTGCGCGAACATCAGTCGGTTGAGAGGTTCGTTGCTGTTGGGCTGGGTGGTGGCGAGGAATACGGGTACGCCCAGCGGGATGCT
>JAGVNQ010000311.1 GCA_020053195.1 Sideroxydans sp. | reverse complement strand
CTCGTGCGCCACTGGCTTTACCCGCGTTTTGTCTGCCAGGAGTCCCGACTTTTTCCGCTCTCATGCCACCCTCTGGTTTTCGCACACCGACGCACACTAACCAGACGGCGCGGTTGCGTCAATGTGGGGATGAAGTTCAATTGTCAGAAACTCCTGTAGGAGCGAGCTTGCTGTGGAAGGGGCGCTGCGCAGCAGCGGGATACTCACCGACGTACTCGGGTGCTCGCGAATGCGCTTTCGCGAGCAAGCTCGCTCCTACAAGAGGACGATGTTCTTCGCAAAATCGCGCAATAAGTTGCGCTCCTACCACTACCACCTCGTGAAGAAGCGCATGGATAGGGCATCTACATCAATCGCATGACGTAGATTCCCTATCTATGCGCTTCTTCACCGCTTCTTCACGAGGTGTACTTGATGAATCTTAAAATTTTAGTTCAGTGCGCAAGCGCGCGACTGCTGCACAACAATCCCGGCTTCTGAATCGGTCGCCTGAAACTCCGCAGCAATCGCCACGCCCACCACACTCACCAGTTCATCGCCGCAATACAGCAGCGGCAGGCGCTCGCGTTGCCAGGGCGGGATGCAGTGTTGTTGCAGCAGGTTCTTCAAGCTGCGCGTGGCAGCTTTGGCGTGGGGACGCAGGGTTTCGCCGCCGTTACGCAGGCGCAGTGTCACCGGGGCTTGCTGCAATTTTTGCAGGCTGATGCCTTGCCCTTGGTTTGATGTAAAAACCAGACGCGCGTTCAGCGCGGGCCATGCCAGCTCTGTTTCTCCGTTCCATGCGAGCACAAAGGCGGAATCGAATTCGCCCGGTGCGGGGAAGGCATAGACTTTGTCCTGATAACGCCGCACCTGCCAGCCACCGAAGGTCACGCACAGCGTCGCATCTTCCCGCGCATCCAACAATTGGTGCAGCATCTGATCGAGTTGTGCTGTCTGCGGCATGGGCGCGCCTTGGGTATGCAGGAAATAGCGCAGCAGGTTCTTGGCGCGCTGGCGCAACAATGGCCGCAGCGCGGCGATCTGCAACGCGCTAGCTCCCAATGACTGCGCCCCATCCTGTTGCGCCAATTCATCCAGCAACTCACTGGCTTCAGCAAAGTTCTGCGCGGCGCGGGTCAGGGTTGCGCGGTAGGAGGGAAATTTTTGTTCGAGCAGCGGCAACAGGCGCTGGCGCAGAAAGTTGCGCGGGTAGTGGTCGTCGGCGTTGCTTTCGTCTTCCACCCATAACAAGCCGTGTTGTTGCGCGTATTCGAGCAGTTTGGCGCGCGGAATGTCTAGCAGCGGGCGCACGGTGGCGTGGGTTTGTGCGGAAGTTAGTCTAGTCTTGTTTTCTGAACCATCCCCTCCCCCTTGCAGGGGGAGGGTTAGGGTGGGGGTAGAAACACTACCGTTCAACGACTCTACCCCCATCCCAGCCTTCCCCCTGCAAGGGGGAAGGAGCGAGTTTGGCTCTGATGATTTTTTGGTACTCAACAGAGGCATTGCCGCCGCACCTTTAATTCCCGCGCCGCGCAACAATTGCAGCAGCAAGGTTTCGGCCTGATCGTCGGCATGGTGCGCCAACGCCACGAAGTCACAGGTTTGTTGGGCGAAGGCGGCGTGACGCAATTTGCGCGCGGCGGCTTCGAGGCCGTGCTCGTCGCGTAACGGGGCAATGTTGACGTGTTCGATATGCAAGGGAATGTTGAGGCGGGCGCATAGTCCGGCACAAAAATCAGCCCAGGCATCGGCGTTGGGGCTGATGCCGTGATGGACATGCAGTGCGGAGAGTTGCCACAGATAGCGCGGCGCGAGTTCATGCAGCAGGTGCAGCAGCACTACCGAATCCATGCCGCCGGAAAGTCCGATCAGGATGCTGCTGTGTGCGGGAAGCAGCGGCGCAAGGCGCGCCGCTACCGAATCAGCTAAGTTCGATTTCCTTGAACTTGCCATAACTCATCAAGCGACTGAAGCGTTCCTGCAACAGGTCTGCGGTGGGTTTGTTCTGCACCTGTTTCAGCGTGTCGCTCAAGGCTTTTTTGACATTCTGCATCGCCAGCGGGTAGTCGCGGTGCGCGCCGCCCAACGGTTCGGTCACGATCTTGTCCACCAAGCCCAAGGCTTTGAGACGGGTCGCAGTGATGGCCAGCGTTTCGGCAGCTTCCGGCGCTTTGGCAGCGCTTTTCCACAAAATGGAAGCGCAGCCTTCCGGCGAGATCACCGAGTAGGTAGCGTATTGCAGCATCAGCAAGGCATCGCCCACAGCCACGGCCAACGCGCCGCCGGAACCGCCTTCGCCGATGATGGTGCAAATAATCGGCACGCGCAGTTCGGCCATCACATACAAATTGCGACCGATGGCTTCGGACTGCCCGCGCTCTTCCGCGCCCACGCCGGGATACGCGCCGGGGGTGTCGATGAAGGTCATGATGGGGATGTTGAATTTTTCGGCCAGACGCATCAGGCGCATGGCCTTGCGATAGCCTTCAGGACGCGGCATACCGAAGTTGCGGTATTGGCGCTCTTTGGTGTCGCGGCCTTTTTGATGGCCGATCACCATCACGCTCTGTCCGTTGAAACGCGCCAGACCGCCGACGATGGCCGCGTCGTCCGCATATACGCGGTCGCCGTGCAGCTCTTCAAAATCGGTGAACAGGTGCTGGATATAGTCCAGCGTGTAGGGGCGTTGTGGATGGCGCGATACCTGCGAAATCTGCCACGGGGTCAGCTTGCTATAGATGTCCTTGGTCAGGGACTGGCTCTTCTTTTGCAGGCGGTCGATCTCGTCGGAAATATCCAGCGCGGAATCGTCCTGCACATAGCGCAGTTGCTCGATCTTGTTCTCCAACTCGGCAACCTGTTGCTCGAAATCCAGGAAGGTCAGTTTCATATTCTATGTCTCTAAGATTCAAAAACGGTGCGCATGATACAACAGCTATATGTTCAGCGAGAAAAAACGCTTGATGGTCGCCAGAATTTCGCTGTGATGCTTGGCAATATCATGATGGGTGGCAGCGGCATCAATATCATGCAGCGCAACATCCAACTGCGCGGTGCGTTCGGCGAGGATATGCGCGACTTCGTCGGCGATGGAGGGGCGCGCATGCAATATCTCCTCGAACGCGTCCTTGTCCAGCCGGTAGCACTCGACATCGGTCTTGGCGATCACCGAGGCGCGGCGCGGCGCGCCGGTGAGCAGCGCCATTTCCCCGAAAAAATTGCCCTTGTTCAGCGTATTGATAAGGCGCTTGCCGCCTTCCGGCGTATCCAGGAACACTTCCGCTTCGCCGCTGACAATGATGAACAGCCAGTGCGAGCGCTCGTCGCCCTGGCGCGCGATGATGTTGCCGCGCGCGAATGGCGAATAGCGCAAACGTTCGGCCAGCGTCTTCAACTCATCCTCGGTCATGGAAGAGAAAAGCTCGACACGGTGCAGCGTCTTCATGCGCAACGCCACATCGCGCTGATGCAGCACCTCTTCGTGTTTTTCATTTTCCTTGGTGAGCAGGACGCTGTGTTCTTCCAGCGCCAGCTTCAGCCCGGCGCGCTGCAAGGCGGTGATGATGTGCCAGCGCACCACGCCGTCGGTAGGGTCGTCCGGGGTCAGATCGGTCAGCCAGTAGCGCATGGCGTAGCGCCCGTAGCCTTTTGCATCCAAATCCATCAACACGCAATTGGGCAGCGGCTGCTTGGCCACGTTGGCGATCTCGGTATGCTGGATGGCATCGTCCACCACGGCGATCACTTTGGACGGCGAAGCATCCAGCGATACGTTGAACCACACCCAGCGCCGCCATTGCACCGGCTGGTCGGTGCGTCGTCCCAGCACCAGAAATTTGTTTTTCATCAACTGGCTGTTGGGAAAAACCACCGTCTCCCAGTTGCGCGTTTCGACCAGCGTGGAACGCCAGCGAATGTCCACCACCCTGCCGGAAATATCATCGACCTTGATCCAGTCGCCGATCTGAATCGAGTTGTCCAACTGCAAAGCCAGACCGCCGAGAATATTGCCCAAGGTATCCTGCATGGCGAAGGCAATCACTGCCGTAATCACCGCCGACGTGGCCAAAATGCTGGACAGATCGAGACCGGCATAACGCAGGCGCACCAGAAACCACGCGAGGTAAGCGATGATGACGAAAATATCTTCGGTGATACGCGGCGGATGTAATTTGATCGAGGGCAAGATCAGGCGGAACACCAGCAATCCGCCCAGACGGATCAGCGCAACACCGGCACCAATAATGAAAACCTCGCGCGTAATGTCCGCGCTGCGCATGAGCCCGGACGCGTGCATCAAACCGCTGAGCATTTGCCCGAACAGGCAAACGAAATAAAACCCCAGCGTATTGAACAAACCCGCGCGGTCTTCCCGGTGAAAATGGAACAGCAGTGCCGAGATGCCCAGCACCAGCGCCAGCAACGTGAAAGATTCAGCGTCCCAGAAAAAACCCAGCGCATCGTTCCAAAAGTTCATGCCAGTAACTCCATGATAGATGACCGATTCTACACCGCGAAATGCGCCAACGGACGGCGGCTGCGCCACACCCGCCACGCGCCGCCACGGCTTACTTCAAAGCGTTGTGTGGCCACTTCCGATAACACCTCCAGCGTGACCGACTTCAAGCGCCCGCGTTGCAAGGCATGCAACAGCGGCTGCGCAACATCGCGTTCCAATGCCAGCACCGCTTCGCGCCAAACGTAAAGATCGCCGCGCTGGAATGCCGTAGCGGGCGCAGCGCAAACCCACATTACATTTTCATTTTTTGTAGGAGCGAGCTTGCTCGCGAATATTT
>JAGVNQ010000095.1 GCA_020053195.1 Sideroxydans sp. | reverse complement strand
TATTTGGCAGGCGACGGCCCCGGCGCGGATGTTCCGCCCAATCTGGACGGCATCCCCGATGCCGTGCCCCGCGCCGAACCGTTGCACCGCTACGCCAACCGCCAATACTCCGCGCTGGGCAAAAGCTACACTCCGCTGCAAGCCACCGGCAATTACAAGGAACGCGGCGTCGCTTCCTGGTACGGCAAAAAATTCCACGGCCAGCGCACTTCCATCGGCGAAGTTTACGATATGTACGCCATGACCGCCGCGCACCCGACCTTGCCCATCCCCAGCTACGCGCGCGTCACCAATATCGCCAACGGCAAAACCGTAGTCGTGCGCGTGAATGACCGGGGCCCGTTCCTGCACGAACGCATCATGGATTTATCCTACGTCGCCGCTTACAAACTCGGCTACGTCAACAACGGCAGCGCCGAAGTCGAAGTCGAAAGCATCGCCGTCGATCCCAATGCGGCTCCAGTGGCAGTTGAAATGCCTGCTGCCAAAGTCGAACCGGTGGTCGCCGCAGCGACTATTCCGGTAGAAACCGCCGGCGCACCCAACGGCAAAGTTTTCCTGCAACTGGGCGCGTTCAAATCGGCGCAAGGCGCGGAAAGCTTCCTCGGAAAAATGCGCACGGAGATGGGCGAGAGTGGTAAAACGCTGTCGCTGTACGAGAAAGACGGGCTGACCCGCGTCCATTTCGGGCCGTATGCGAATGCGGATGAAGCGCGCCGGGAAGCATCGAAACTCGCCGCCAAGCTGGGGTTCAGGCCGTTTGTGAGCCTGCACTGATTTTTCAAATTTCGCCGCGCTCTTTGAAGCCGCTGCCTTCTTTTCCCTCCGCCGGAGGGGGAAGGAGGCAGCGGCTTCAACGCTAACGGAGCGAACGCAAATACAACTCCTCCACCTTCGCCCTGGCCCAGGGTGTCCGACGCAAGAACTTCAAACTGGATTTGATGCTGGGGTTCTGGGTGAAACAGCGGATGGGAACGGCTTCTCCCATCGCTTCCCAGCCCATGCTCTCGGACAGCTGGGTGACGATCATCTCCAGAGTGATGCCGTTCAGGGTAGGGCGGTTGGCGGATTGTTGTTTGGGGTTCATGTCTGGATTTTACAGGGTGAACGCTGAGGCTGAGCGTTGAGGCTGTACGGATTTATTTCATTGCGCCGACCGTAACGGCAAAAAAGGACGGACAGCTCTGAGCGCGCGTTCACCCCAACTTTATTGCAGGAAAAGGGCGCTGGCTTCAATATTGTTAAGCCAACTCCTCCGCAACGCCCGCCAATAGGCGTTCTACGCGATGTGCTTGATGTAGATCGCCTATTGACGGGCATCTACAAGCAGTTGGTATTTCCAATCAACCGCCCAGCATACTTTCTGCTTCGATTTTGCTTCCCGTCACCGCCACCACTTTGTGCCGCGATTGGCCGCCTTGTTTGAGTTCGACCTGGCGCAGGGGCACGTCGAAAAAGTCGGCGATGAATTTGAGCAGGGCTTCGTTGGCGCGGCCTTCGACGGGCGGGGCGGCGAGGCGGATTTTCAGGGCTTCGCCATGTAATCCTTGCACTTCGGTGCGCTTCGCGCCGGGCTGGACGTGCAACGTCAGCGTGAGCACGTCGCCGTTGCGGCGATACCACTCGTTCACAACAATCTCGTCACGGCGTGTTCCAGTCCGCCTACCGGCACAATGAGGATGAGCTGGAGAATGAGGAACAGCACCAGCACCGAAAGATCGACCCTGCCTACCGGCGGGATGGCGCGGCGCAGCGGTTGCAGGAAGGGGCGGTTGATCGCGCCCAGCAAGGGGGCTGCCGGGGTGTGCGGGTTGACCCAGGACAGCACCGCTTCGGCGATCAGGCTGACGATGAGCAGATAGAGGCTGAGCTTGAGCAGTTTGACCGCCGTCCACGCCAGCAGCCCGAACAAGGGGAAGCCCTCGAATGGGTAACCCTGCACCCACAACAAAATCGTGAGGTAAACGAACTCAACCGCAAACGCCAGCAGCAGGGTGGCGCTGTCGTATCCCCAAGCCGAGGGCACGAAGCGGCGCGCGCGCAATACGATGAAGTCGGTGAGCGCCATGATGAATTCGCCGATGGGATTGCGCATGGGCGCATTCAGCCACACGGCGTGGAAGCGGAACAGCAGCACGGCGGCGAAAGGTTGAATCAACGCATCAATCAAGAATGAAACGGCTTCAGCCATCATTGCACATCTCTCCCAAGCTCATCGCCCATTTCCTTGGAACGCGCCGCCGCCGCGTAGATCGCGTCCACGATGTCCTGTTTCACGCGCAAGGCATCCATGGTTTGGATGGCGCGTTCGGTGGTGCCGTTTTTGGAGGTGACGCGCGCGCGCAGGGTGGTGACGTTGTCGCGGCTTTGATCGGCCAGTTTGGTTGCGCCGAGGAAGGTATCCAGCACCAGTTGCCGCGCCGCCTCCGCTTCGATGCCGAGTTCGGCGGCGGCCTGCTGCATGGCTTCGATGAAATAAAACACGTAGGCCGGGCCGCTGCCGGAAATGGCGGTGACCGCGTCCAGTTTTTCTTCGTCTTCCACCCACAAGGTGCTGCCCACCGAACCGAGAATAGACTCGACGTTGTGGCAGAGTTCCGGCTTGACGGCGGGCATGGCATACAAAGCCGTCACGCCGCTGCGGATCAGCGCGGGGGTGTTGGGCATGCAGCGCACGATGTTTTCGGTTTCCATCCAGCGCGCAATGTCTTCCGTGCGAATCCCCGCCGCGATGGAGATGACCAGCTGGTCGCCGATCAGCGGCGCGAGCTGCAACGCGACTTCCTGCAACTGTTGCGGTTTGACCGCGAGGATCACCGCGTCGCCCTGCGCCACCGCCTCGGCCAGCACCGTGGTCGCCCGCACCCCGAACTCGTTATGCAATTCAATGCAGCGGTCTTTGCAGACTTCGACCACATGCATTTTGGCGGGCGCGTAGCCGCGTTTGATCAGTCCGCTAATCAAGGCGCACGCCATGTTTCCGCCGCCGATAAAAGTTATTCTCATTTGAGTTCCCCGTAATTTCGGTTACCGAATATCGCTGTGCCCACACGCACGATGGTCGCACCCTCAAGTATCGCTGCCGCAAAGTCGTGCGACATGCCCATCGACAGAGTATCCAACATCATGCCCTGTCCGTTCAAGTTTTCTAATAGCGAGCGCATCTGCGCGAACGGGATACGCTGCGCCGCCGTGTCGTTTGCGGGCGACGGGATCGCCATCAAGCCGCGCAATTTCAAGTGCGGCAAAGACATGACTTGCCGCGCCAGTTGCAAAACATCCTGCGGCGCGACACCGCTTTTGCTGTCCTCGCCGCTCACGTTTACTTGCAGGCAAATATTCAGCGGTGGCAATTGCGGCGGGCGTTGCGCAGAAAGTCGTTCGGCGATTTTTAATCTATCCACGCCGTGAACCCAGGCAAAGTTTTCGGCGATGAGGCGTGTTTTGTTGCTCTGGATGGGGCCGATGAAATGCCATTCCAGCGGCAGGTCGCGCAAGACCGCCATTTTGTCCAAGGCTTCCTGCAAATAATTTTCGCCGAAGGCGGTTTGTCCGGCTTGATATGCCTCGCGCACCGCTTCGGCGGGAAAGGTCTTGCTCACCGCCAGCAAGCGCACGTCTGTCATGTTTCTGTGCGCCGCTTTGATGGCCTGCGCGACGGCTTCGCGGGTGGCTTGCAAGTTGGAGAGGATTGCAGTCATAATCGCCCGGACAGTCGCCTTTCAACCAAGAAAACAAGCAGTCGTTAGTTGCTAGACGTTAGTTGGTAGTTGTTAGTAAAACCCGCGTAGCGGACAGCACCAACTAGAAACTAATGACTAGCGACTAACGACTGCATTTAAGCTCAGGGATTATATATGGATATTACCGAACTGCTCGCCTTCGGCGTGAAGAACAAAGCCTCCGACTTGCACCTCTCGTCCGGTTTGCCACCCATGATCCGTGTGCATGGCGATATGCGCCGCATCAACTTGCCCGCGATGGAGCACAAAGAAGTCCACGCCATGGTGTACGACATCATGAACGACGGGCAGCGCAAACATTACGAAGAAAACAAGGAAATCGACTTCTCGTTTGAAGTGCCGAACCTGGCGCGTTTCCGCGTCAACGCCTTCATCCAGAACCGGGGCGCGGCAGCGGTTATGCGTACCATTCCGTCCAAGATTCTTTCGCTGGAAGATCTCAAAGCACCGAAAATTTTTGAATCCATCGCCGACTATCCGCGCGGCATGGTGCTGGTAACCGGCCCCACCGGCTCGGGCAAATCGACCACGCTGGCGGCGATGGTGAACCATAAAAACGAAACCGAAATGGGCCACATCCTGACCGTGGAAGACCCGATCGAGTTCGTGCATGAATCGAAAAAATGTCTGGTCAACCAGCGCGAAGTCGGCCCGCATACCTTGTCGTTCAACAACGCGTTGCGCTCCGCCTTGCGCGAAGACCCGGACGTGATTCTGGTGGGCGAAATGCGCGATCTGGAAACCATCCGTCTGGCGATGTCGGCGGCGGAAACCGGCCACTTGGTGTTCGGTACGCTGCACACCAGCTCGGCGGCGAAAACCATCGACCGTATCATCGACGTGTTTCCGGCGGACGAAAAAGAAATGGTGCGCGCGATGTTG
>JAGVNQ010000189.1 GCA_020053195.1 Sideroxydans sp. | reverse complement strand
CGTTACCTAGCAACGTGCCGATACGCGCCAGGGCGTAGGCGATGCCGCTGATGCCGGAATAAAAACCGATGCGGCGCGAACCTTGCAGCCTATCGGTTAGCGACAGGGTTTGATTGACTGCGCCTTCCAGCGCACGGCGCTGTTCGGGGTCGTTGGTGAACTGGTACAGTTCCGCGAGGAATAAGGCGATACCGCAGGTTCCGCTGTACAGCTCGGAGGTATAAGAACGGTAGGCGGGAATCCATTGTTGATTGATCGCTTCCATGGACCAGCCCAGCCAGGTGCAGCGCTTGCCATCCCACACGGCTTCGCGGCACAGCTTGCGACCGATGCGATCGGCGGTTTCGAGAAAGATTGCGGCTTGCGAATTCATAGTGCGATGCCTCCGGCGCAATCGGTAGGCGCGAACAGGTCGATAGATTTGGCGTTCAAATACGGCGGATCCAGCGTGATGCCGCTGGCGCTGAAACGCTTTTGCACCGCGTCCATGCGCGCTTCGACGGATTGCGATCCCGCCATCCACGCATCGACAATTCCTTCCGCCAGCAGACGGCAGCGATGCATGCCGAAACTTTCTCCGGTTCCCGGCTCTTCCGCCATGCCCACGCCGGGGCGCAAGGTTTTGCAAAACATGGGTTCTTGCGCGCGCAGAACGGAATCCAGCGGTTCGCTCAGCGCAAGCACCAGCGACGCGGCGATTGGGTAATAACGTTTAGCCACGTACAGCACGGCGGCATCGGCGCGCGTATAGAACGATGCATCGGTGAGCGTTTTATAGCGGTACGGAATCGCGTAGTAATTGAAGCGCGAGGAAACCGCGCGCAGCAATTCTGCCGCGCCTTCGGCTTTGACGTTGAAATAAAAACGCAGCAGCGCGCAATCGTCGAACTGGTCGGACAAGGCAGAGCCGAAGGAAAAATAAAATCCCGGCTGCATGTCGGCAGAGCCGGGACACACGCGCAGATTCACCTGATCGCCGACTTGCGGCAACATCCCCGGCGCTTTGTTGCTGGCATATTCGCCGATCACGGCAGTGCGGCTGCGTTCGCCTTTTTGCACCGAAATGCGGCCATCGCCGCCCAACTGGTAAATGGTCCAGGCGGGATCCCATCTATCCTGCGATTGGTTGGCCTGCATCAACTTGGGAATCATATTTTGCGCTGCGGGCATCTCGCCCGGCGCGCCATGCCGGGTGTAACAACTGCTGTACAGCATATCGCGCAGACTATCCAGCAAGGGTGTATGACCGCTCGCCATGCCGGGCACTTGCGCGTTGACCTGAACGGGAACGCCGTCCCTGAACGAATAGGCGGACAGCGAATGAATTTGCAGCGCGGCAAAAATCTCCGCCAATTCTTCGCGCAGGGAGTTTGCATTCATCGCGCGCCCTCCCCGCCCAAACCGTACAGCGCCAGCGCGGCTTCATGCGGGTTGCGCAAAATATTCAGGCTGACTTGCAACAAGGTTGCAGCATGACTCGTCATCACTGGCGACACAAACAAACTCTCGAAAGCTGTCTGCACCAAGCGCGCGGCGCTGTATTCGATGCAGCGCATCAAGTTGTGCGCGGCGTGTTGCCGGGGAATGCCGCTGGTTTGCAGATAGCTGCGCCAGAATGCCCGGATGGCGGGATGCAGGGATTCCAGTTGCAGCCCGGCGTTGTCGATCAGGCGCTGCGGCGATGTTTCGTTGCCAATCGGCATGGAGTAAATCCACGAGGTCAGAAACGCTTGAAATATGCCGCCGACATCCCAGCAGGCATCGCCGTAATCCACCAGTTCCCAGTCGATGATTTTGAGTTGCAAACCGCCGTCGCCAGCGGGATAAACCATGCAGTTATCCCATTTCATGTCGCCGTGAATCAGGCTGTCGTAGCGCCAGTGATTGCGCAGGCGATCCAGGTTGTAATGCAGGTCGGGATATTGCCGCACGATTTCCGCCAGCTTCAGCGTGCCGCCGCTCAAGCTGGCCGCAGGAAATGAATTACTGCTGTGATAGGACAATATCCACGGAGCCAAGCGCGGGAAGGTCGCCATTTCTTCCGCTTGCAGCGGTTTACCGCGCAAGGTTTTGTGAATACCACCCAGACTTGCACCCAGCATCTTGCCGATTTCCGCCGGAAAGTTTTTGATGCGCACAAAATATTCGTTGAGATTTTCTCCGCCGGAGATCAGCTCGACTATCAGACAGTGGCGGTTCGCGTCGTGGTCGATCAGGCGCGTCATGCTGGTCGCCAAATCGCTATATGCGGCGTTTTGGCGGGCGATGCGATAACAGGCCGCTTCCCGTTGCAAAGTGGAAATCGCCATGGCATCAAAGTTTTTGATTTGTTTGACGAACAGCCCGTTGCCGTTCTTCAAAATGACTTTGTAATTCCGGTTGCGGCGACCGGCTTCGGCCACCATAAAATCGCCGTTCACCACAGCGTCTGCGCCGACCAGACCGCGCGCCAGCAGGTAATGAACCAGATTTGATGCGGTTAAAAACATGCGGGTTTTCCTTGTGCGTATTACAACTGACGGCAAGCAAGCGAACGAAAAAAACCCGGAGCAGAACAAGTCTGCCCCAGGTCAATTACTGCTTGCTTAGCACTGCCCCGCCACCGTTATTACCGGCCCCACTGTCATGGGCAAGCAGGTGCAGCCCAGCATGTGAGTCGGAGGGCAACCCTGCCATGCGGTCGGACCTACAGGAGCCTGACAACCCTGCCATCCGGTGGGGCCGACGCAACCCGCTTGCAGTTGTGTGCAGCCCTGTGTGCCTGTTGGGCCAACCATGCAACCGTGCCACGCTGTATTTCCGCATTGCGCGGGAGACTGCGTGCAACCCTGCACCCCGGTGGGGCCAACCATTGCGGCATTCGCCTGTGCTGGCGGTTGTGCGCAGCCCATCCACCCGGTGGGTCCAACGCAACCGGCTTGCAATTGCGTGCAACCTTGCGTGCCAGTCGGGCCGACCATGCAGCCGTGCCATGCAGTATTGCCGCACTGGGCAGGAGATTGCGTGCAACCCTGAACCCCGGTGGGACCAACTAGCCCCTGCGCAGCCCCCATATCAACCGGCGGACATGTGGCCGTATTCGGGCAACCCGCCATGTGAGTGGGCGGACATGTGGCTGTATTCGGGCAGCCCAGCATGTGGGTGGGCGGGCACGTGGCTGTATTCGGGCAGCCCGGCATATTGGTGGGCGGGCATGTGGCCGTGTTCGGGCAACCCAGCATGTGAGTGGGCGGACACGTGGCTGTATTCGGGCATCCCGGCATGTTGGTGGGAGGACACTGCCATTGGGTAACCGCGCACATCGGAGGGACTGTGGGGCAGTGGGTATAAGCCGACATCATTGGCGGGCACTGCCATTGGGTGACCGCACACATCGGGGCTACGGTGGGACAATTCGGAACTTGTGAGAACATGAATTTCTCCTTCAAAGAGGTTGGGTAAATAAATAATCATTGCAAAGCGGGATAAATTCCTCGTCTTATTCTGGCAAATCAATACTTGCTACCGTGCTGCTCCTCACTATTCTTCGCATACCGAGCGGAAACCGTCTCCGCCGGAGACGCAAATTTCTGTTCTATGCAGGACATCCTTTCCATGCGGTATCGCCGCATACGGGCGGTGACTGGGTGCAATTCAACACGCCGGTCGGCCCGACTTGTGGCGCTCCGGTCTGTGCGCTTTGAATATCGCCGGTAAGAAATTTCATTTTCAAGTCGGCCATGCTCTTTCCTTTGCGAATCAACTCGGCATCAGCTTTCAGCCAAAGATAGGTGGTCGGCAGAGGATGGGCGGAAGACGCATTGCCTGAAGCAGAATGCAGAACCGCATCCTGCGGTATCTCGTAATATTCGTTGAGTACCGCATTCAGATAAAGCCGGGTGTAGCCTTCCAGCGCGGACTTTCCTTCAAACCCGTTGAGCAAAATCATGTCGGGAATATTGCTCGGATCGTCGATCAGATGATCGACAAAGCTATCGTTTTTTGCCATCGAAGTTCTCCTGTAAATTGAGATGAAACAGATGAACGGTTAAACCGTGATGTCATAATTTTTAATGACAAATCCGACCTGCTTCCGTTCGTGAAATATTGCATTTCCGACCGCCTCCAATGCCCGGCTGAAACACCGGATTAGGGAAACAAAACCCCCGCCTCCAGAGCAATGAAGCCGGTGCAATTTATTCACAAAGCAGGCCAGAGCGTAGCTAGCTGACCTGCTAGGTTTTATTCGGATCACTCGTGTGCTATGGAGAAAATTCAAGCGCTTGCGCGAGTGAGATTCAACGCATCAAGCCGCCTGCGGAACTTCACCGAACAGCGCCAGGTGGGTTTGTTCACCGAGATTGATTTCGAGTGCCACCGAGTTTTCCACGCCGATGCGAATGGATGGGCCGAAACGCGTGATGGCGATTCCTGCGCGCCGCAGCAAGCGCTCGATCGCGGTGGTGGTCACGATGACAAAACGCGCGATGCCCATGCGGTCGCCGAACGAAACCATTTCGCGCATCGAATCCAACGCCAGATCGGCGAAACCGAAATGCTGCGATCCGTCAGTTTCGATGGCGAAGCGGCTGAGCTCCCAGACAGCCTTGCCTTCGGGTGCCGGTTTTCCGTGCAGCAATTCCGGGAAGGTGTCGCGCAACATATACGGCCCTTCCGTGGGCAATAAACGGCAGCAGCCGCGCACTTTGCCGCCTGCCTCACTTATCAGCATGTAGTAAGGATCAAGTGCATCGAAGCCGTCGATTTCCATGCCGCTCATCACCGGCACGCTCCATCCCATTCTTTCTTTAAACACATGGGCGCGCAGCCGGTACATATTCCACAACTCCTTGCTCTGAAATTCTTTGCGCGCCATTATTTTTATCATTTGAGCCATTGCCTTTCCTCCGGTTAGTTAAATGAATTACCCAGTACGCATAGAAAAATATGCTTGATGGGTAATCCGCGTAACTATCCAAACAGCTAGGTGTGGAAAGGAAATAACTGATGCAGAATTTTGCGACCGGTATCACTTTCATACCGGCTGACCAAGGTTTTTATGCCCTTGGTGCGATAGAAAACGATAAGGAGAATTCAGATGAGTCCAGAAATTTTGCGTGAATATCGAAAATCGCGGCGCGAGTGCCAGGCACTGTTCTGGTCAAGGTTTGGTGTTACCCAGTCGAGAGGAAGCCGCTTTGAGATGGGATCGGAAATGCCGTCACCCATCGCCATTTTATTGCGGCTCTATTTGAATGGAAAAATATCCGACCGCGATTTGCAGCAAGCCAAGCCGGTGAAATTTGTTGCGAATCGTGCAATCGCCTGAAGTTGCGTGAACCGTTGTAGGTCGGGTTTCAACCCGACAAATCGGGCTAAAGCCCGACCTACAAGGGCTGCACATAAGTAGCGTCAAGAACCATGCACTGCACTAAAGCGGACGCAGCAAGCCGTGGTGAATCGCTTTAACCACGACCTGCCTGCGCGAGGTTGCGTTGAACTTGCGGCGCAGATTGCCGAAGTGAAAGTTGATGGCCGATTCCGAGCAGTTGAGTATGTGAGAAATCTCCCAGGACGTTTTTCCCGAAGCGCACCACTTCAGACATTCCAGTTCGCGCCGGGTGAGCGCGGGTTGCGCGTCCTGATTGCCCAACTTGGCATAACGCAACGAGGATTCAAACGCGAAATCGCGCAGCAATGAAAGCGCGGGCATGGCATGCAATGCTTCCCGCTGAAAACGTTTGCTGGGTTCCGCGTCATTCACAAAACACAGGATGCCAACTTCGCCGTTGGGGCCGTGGAATGGCAGCGAAATACCCGAACGCAGACCGTGGCTGCTGGCTTCTTCGTACATTTCTTTTTGTTTCTTGTGAGCGAATACCGCCGGTTCCCAGATCAAAGGGGTTGAGCGCATCACGCAGTGGGCGACCGTCGGGTCGATGTTAAGCAACTGCGAGTTGTCGTAAATCCCCAGCCATTCGGATGAGTAGTTACTGCACAGATAGGCATCGCCCAGCGATGTCGGGCGACCGGCAACCACAGCGATCAGGGTCTGGTCGAAACCGTATTCGTTGCCCAGTTGAAAAATGGAATTGCGCCATGCATCTTCGGTGGTGCATTCCAATAGAGCAGTAAAACGTTCGATGGATTTCATAGGCAACACACCTTCTGAGCAAATCCAAACAATTAAGCGGCTTCCGTTAATGGCTGGAAACCGCCATGCAACCAGCATACTAAACCGATACGGCTTCGCGGCGAAAGTAAACTCATTCTACAAAACACACCTTCACCGCAAGCCAATAAATACGGGCATCTCCATCATTCGCATCATGCGGATCGCCAATTGACGCGGCTTGCGGGGCAGGTGGCATTGAAAAAACCCAGTTTTACTCACTTATCGGATAGATGATGTCAAAACATGACAAGATTTTTTCACGCGGAGACGCGGAGGGCACAGAGAATACAGACTCTCAGCCAGTTTTGTTTTTCTCTGCGCCTCCGCGCCTCCGCGTGAAACCCTAATTGGCTCCGGCTTAGGGCTAATGAAACATGCGGATATATTCTGGATGTTAGAATCAGCCGCCATGCTAAACGACCGCGCACAGGTATTGCTCAAGACTCTGGTAGAACGCTACATCAGCGACGGCCAGCCGGTCGGCTCGCGCGCGTTGCAGCATTACTCCGGGCTGGAAGTCAGCCCCGCCACCATCCGCAATGTGATGGCCGATCTGGAGACGATGGGGCTGGTCGCCAGTCCGCACACTTCCGCCGGGCGCGTGCCAACAGCTTTGGGCTACCGTTTATTCATCGACACCCTGATGGTGGTGCAGCCCTTGTCCGAGGCACGCGTGCAACATCTGGAAAGCCAGTTGCAACCGAACAATCCGACGCGCTTGCTGACCCAGGCTTCCAATCTGCTGTCCGAACTCACCCGCTTCGCCGGGGTGGTCGCCACGCCCAAACGTGCCGCCATCACCGTGCGCCAAATCGAATTTTTGCGCCTGTCGGAAAAACGCGTGCTGCTGATTATCGTGATGCCGGACGGCGAAGTGGAAAACCGCGTGCTGCTGACGCACAAGGAATACAGCCAGGCACAGCTCACCGAAGCAGGCAACTTTTTGAGCCAGCATTACGCCAACCTCGCCTTCGGCGACATCCACAGCCGGATGCAAGCCGAACTGCGCCAGTTGCAGCACGACAT
>JAGVNQ010000214.1 GCA_020053195.1 Sideroxydans sp. | reverse complement strand
CTCCACGATGCAGGCATGTGAAAATAGGTTCAAGCAGAAACAAAAACGCACCCGGAAGGGTGCGTTTTTGTTGGAACGGTTTAAGGCTGTTGCGCCAGATAGAATTGCTGAAACTAATCTGGCATCAAACTGTTAGAGCTTCATGCAAACAGTATGTACTCCGGCTTCAATAGCGGCGGTAGCTGTCACAGCCGGGCCATATGCGCCGGAAACTGCGGCAGCTGTTGCTACCACGCCTATCGCACCTGCCCTGACGTTGCCAGTGTCGCTGTTGCCATCGTCCAGTTGCAAGTCGATTGCTTGGGCAATTCCCCAAGGAATGTTGCTTGCGCATACAACCGGTCCCATGATTCCGTAAGTTGAGTTACCTGCCGCAGAAATATCCGACTGAACGCCGATTACACCACCCAATGCGTGGGTGCTGGGATTGGCAGCAGCAGCGGTTGCCGTGCCATTCAGCAAGCCAGCCATGCGGGTGTGTTGCCAGAAGTTGTTACTTTCGGCAGCGGCGCCTGTTGCGGCTGTTGCGTTGAAAAGTCCGGTAATCGCACCATTTCCGCCGCCGTTATCTGCACCTGTGAAACGGGTAGCGGCCAGATTATCGTCGCCGGGAAGCGCTTTGTAGCGATCCAGATAAGTGTAGTAAGCGGTCGAAATACCTTTCATGTCGTTGGTTAAGTTTTTGATCTTAGCGTTTTCAATCA
Source organism: Sideroxydans sp. (assembly GCA_020053195.1). Taxonomy (GTDB): domain Bacteria; phylum Pseudomonadota; class Gammaproteobacteria; order Burkholderiales; family Gallionellaceae; genus Sideroxyarcus. The sequence goes on along the minus strand of JAGVNQ010000214.1, from coordinate 8,270 downwards.
ATGATTGACCTTTCAACACACCGCCCAGCAGCAGGCCAATGATGACCAGCACGATGGCGATTTCAACCAGCGTGAAGCCGGATTGGCGGGCAGGCAGGCTACCTTTAGACATTTGCAAGCTTTTCATTTTTTCTCCTTATTTATTATGGGTGGACTATACCGCTCTGCGGATTGTAGCGTGGAGGCTCTGAACGGGGAGTAAAAAAATTCTACTCATTGCGCATATTCACTCGCTACGGGTAGGGTTAAGGTGTATTCGATGCCTTGCGCGCGGGATTCGGCGGAAAGGTCGCCGCCTGTTTCGCGCAAGCTCTTGCGCGCCTGATACAGCCCCAAACCGAGACCGCCCACGCGCCCGCTGCTGAACGGTTCGAACAGTTTTTCGGGGTGATCCATCGGCGTATCGCCGAGCTGCGGCATCATGATGCGCGCGTAAACGTGTTGTTGTTCTTGCGTGATGGTGACGGGCAGCGACCTGTCCGGCTGCGTGCGCAGCAGCGGGGCGACGTTGGTGAACATATTGTCGAGCGCGCGTTCGAGCAGGTCGAGACGCAAGTAAATACGGGCATCGCCAGACACTTCAACCGCGATTCCGGCCATTTCGGCGGCCTGAAAAAATATGCGCGCCAGCTCGACCATTTGCGGGTGGAGTTGAGCCGGGTTGATGCGGCGCGTGGAAGCGAGAATCCGTTCGGCGCGGGCGGCGGCATGCGGCACGCTGACGGCCACGCGTTTGGCCGCGCTGAGCAGCAAGGAATCGCTCTGATTGTGCGGAAAATCGTCGGCGATCCAAGTGACCCATTGCGCAAGGTTGCGCAAGTCGTGTTGCAAATACAACGTGAGTCGCGCCTGCTCGGCCATGGCGGCGGCGAGCGCGGAAACTTTAACTTGAACCGCCGCCTTCATTTGCAGTTCAAACACATCGCACAGATGCTCGGCAAACAGCAGCGCTTCGCCTTTCGCCAACTTTGTGCAGAGGTGAAATTCCAGACAAATATCATCTTCCACTTCGATTAAAAAATTCAGGATATGCGGTTTTTTGGCGGCGGTCTGACCAAAAACCAGATTGATCTGTTGCCCGAACCATTTTCCGGTGCAGCTGAGCTGTGCGATGCCGCCTTGCGACAACGCCGGCCATGCCGCAGCGGGAAGCTGCAACGGTTCGAGCTGCGGAGTGATGGATTGCAGCAGCGCGGCAAGCGCGCGGCGAGACTGGCTGGACAAGCGCGCCAGATACCAGGCCGCCCCCAAAAGCGAAAAACCTGCAACGAGAAAAAGCAGCGGAAGCGTGTCTTGGAGGTGCGTCATGTCCATGGTTTAACCCAGATAATCCATTTGATCGTCATTCCGGCCTGCGCCTCATGCTACTCGGAGAAGCCTCAAACGCATGAGGTAGCAAGGAGGCCGTTCCTTCCCCTTCAAGGGGAAGGCTAGGATGGGGATGGGTTATTGCGTTACTTATGACCCCATTCCCACCCCACCCCACCCCACCCCTCCCCTCCCCTTGAAGGGGAGGGAGATTTTGTAGGTCGGGCTTTAGCCCGACATGTCGGGTTAAAACCCGACCTACAATTACAGGGCATCCCTAAAAAATTAAATTTCGTCATTCCGGCGAAGGCCGGAATCCAGCGGGTTTATTTAAAAATGCCGTTTTGTCAGCGCGTTGCACTGCGCCAATATTTTTACTGGACACCGGCCATCACCCGCAAGGGGTACGCCGTGGTTGTAAGGGGCTAAAGCCCCAACAACACACGCAGTGCCGGTGCGGCGAATAATTAGAGATGCATTATTGCGTCTCCTGCACACGACCAAACTGGATGCCATATTTTTTGATGTAGTAATACAGATGTTCGCGCGCCAGACCGAGTTGGCGCGCGGCTTCGGCGACGTTGCCGTTGCTTTTGGCGAGTGTGCTGCGTACCAGTTGTTCTTCCACGGCCGACGAGGCTTCTTTCGGGCCGTCGGAAAGGCGCGCGGTGATCTGGATGCGCTTTTCGCCAGCCGCTTCGAGTTTCTGTTCCTGAGTCAGAAACAGCTCGGCGCGTTTGAGCGCAACCTTGATGGCGCTTAATGCGGCGGGTTTGGTGAGGAAGTCGAATGCGCCACGGCGCACGGCTTCAAAAGCGGACGATTCCTCGTCCTGTCCGGTGAGCACGATGACCTTGGTGATGGGCGCGCGCAACAGCAGCGCGTCGATCAGCATCAGCCCCTCGGTGGTGCGGCTGGCGGCGGGCGGCAGCCCCAAATCGACAATGGCCAGCGACGGCGGCGGAGTGACCGCCAGCGCCGAAAGGCGCGTGTCGGCACAGATCACTTCATATCCCTCTTGTTGCAGGGCAGCGGCCAGATAACTGGAAAGGGCAGGGTCATCTTCAACAAGCAGCAGCGAATTCATTCGTTATCGTCCGTTCCTAATAATCTTCCAAGCAGGGGCAAAACCGCCGACCAAAATCCGAATATCACGAGCAGTAAGCCGAGCGCTACACGCACCAGCACCCACTCCTGCGATGTATCCGGGGGAACTGCGAGCAGCATATAACCCAGCGCGATGGCGGCAAGGCCGAGCACAGTGGTAATGCGTCGGCTGCGCCGTTGCTGGATGAAACGTTCTTCCATTTCGTCGGATCGGTGGCTCATATATTCTGAATTCTGAAACAAATTTATTTCCAAGGGGGCGATTATCTCAATTTGGCAGTTTTCCAGCGGCCAGCATGCGGTTGAAAAGAATGTTGGGCGAAATCCAAATGACAAGGTCGTCGAACTCGCCGCCGGTCGCGGTCGTTAATACTGTTTGCGTTCGTTGGAAGTAATCGGTGGGGCCGACATTGTTGGCATCTTCATCGAGATTGGTGGCAGTGTCGGTTGGAATTGCGACACCAGTATCAGTGGTGCCATGCCGTTCTACCCCGTGCGAAAAGACAACGGCTGGTGCGCAAGGTGAAGCGGTTGTACATAAACCTGCCAGACCAATTAAATAACTCGTCGCGCCCGCACCATCACGGGTAAGAACTTTTCGATTGCCAACTGTGGCTAAACCGAACGTTGCATTTGCAAAGGCAGGAGTCACGCTGTAACGAATAATTTTTCCCCATGCGTCCAATTTGGGTATCCCCAGCGTAGTCCAGGGGATGAGGCCGGAACACGTGTCATCATCCACGCATAAAGCGGGGTTTTCAGCGCCATCAGTGCCGCTTGTGGCAGGCCGGGGAAGCCGCCCATTAACCGCAGCGTAACCGATGAGCGCATCTCTGGTGCTTTCGAGGATGGCGTTGGTTTCCTGAATTTTTTGCATTTCCTGCTGCGTGGAAAAAATCGCCATACCACCGCTTAACAGCAGCGCGATGATGACCAATACAACCGCCATTTCAATCAGGCTGAAACCGCGATAACGGGGAGATGCAAAACTGGCAGTTTTCATCATGTTTTCCTTTTATTCGCTGCGCAAAATGAAATTGCTCAAGGTCACCCCCTGTATGGACGCGCCGGAGCGGAAGCCACCGGTCAGTGCAATGTAGGGCGAGTTCAATTCCGTGGTGAGAATGATGCAGCGGTTGATGGTGGGCGTGGTCACGCTGTCGGCAGTCACATCGCTGCAATCGGTGCAGTCCACCCAAGTGCTGATTTTGACGTAGGTGTTGGGCGAGACGTGGCTCGCCGGATTGCAGGTGGTGCAAGTGGAATTGCAACCGCTGTGGATTTCTATGCGCTGGTTGTGCAGCGACGGGGTTATGGATTCCTCAAACTTGTTGGCGGGAGTGGCGCGGCAACCGGCAGCAGTGCCGTCGCATGCGCCGGTGAGATTGCCATTGGCGGCGCTGTGTGCAGGGTTGCCGTTTGCCATGATCGCGGTGTGATTCTCCGCAGAGTCACTATTTGCGGCATCTCTATATACATCGGTTTCGATGGTGAACGATTCAAGTGCCCACATACCGGTGGGGTCGCCTACCACGAACGCGCCCATCCTTGATTCCAAGCCACAGAGCGCGGTAGGCGATCCTAAAGAGCCATCAACAATATCCAGCGTAATACCGTTTCCCCGGTCTGCTCCTCCTGTCGGATCGGCGTAGGAAAACTGGTAATTGTAGTAGGTGCGTACCGTCGTACCTGCCAATGCAACTGTGCTGGGCAGCCAGAAACAGCCGCCGGAAGTGCCCGCCGCAGAGTCGATGGATACGGTGGGGTGATAGGTGTCGGTAGTATTGGTAGTAACACCGGCACCTGCTGGAATAAAGCTGGCGAAATCGACGGGATTGGCAAAAGAGAATTGGGTAGCGCCGGTTTTTATGCAGCGGGCAATGTCTCTACTGGCGTTGGCGGGATCAAAATGTGTTGCGCCATCATAACCGCTACCTGAAGGGAATAGAGTGTCGTTGGGAGTCTCAAGATACATGTCGGCTTGGCCTGAAGTGGCGGCAGTACGTGTCTGGGCGATTAGTGGCGTGGTGGTTCGGGTTGTTCTCTTGCCGCCAAACAACAATACGGCATCGCAACCAGCTGTACCGTTGACTGTCACGGAGGCGACAGGCTTGGTGTAAAGCAGATTGTCACTCCAGTTGGAAACCACGTTTTGTCTTTCCTGAGTTGTGCCAGGGCAGAGGGTGATAACGTTAACCATCCCCTTGCTTCCTGTGGCGGCAGGAGGCGATCCCTCCAGACAACTTTGCATGTAATCCAGCATGGCATCAGTTTCATCATTGAAGTCGCTGCGATTTTTCACCACATCAAAAATTTCATTGCTGGTAATCCATTGGCCTTGGTCGTTGTTGGTTCCATCGCTGATGCTATTGGTGGTGGATAATGTCAGGACGGAATTGGTATTGGCGATGACGGTGGCGGGCGCGGTATAGAGTGCATCCGCCCCATCGAGGTATGCGGTAACTGCATCGTTGCCGCCGCATTCGCTTGCAACTGCCGCAGTTCTATCCTGACCGGAACGCGCAGCACCAGGGGAGAAAACCACAGCCCAAGGGGTGTCGTTAGTATCCGCTACAACAAGCGTTGACCCGTCTGCATCGTCGATTTGGAATTGTCCGCTGAGGGTGTCCCAATTTTTGAATAAAGGTGAAGTGGGCGGATTGTATTTGGCTCGACCTGAGACTGCGTACCACAAGCATTCGCCGTTGCTATCGCGCAATGGAGGCAGCCCCAATGTTTTCCAAGGCAGCCGACCAATCACTGAAACATTTGTCGCGCCGCAATTCAGTTCAGTGATTCCATCATTATTGGTGTCAGGGCAAGGCAGATAACCAAAAGGGCAGCTTGGTCCGAGTGTCGGGCACAAAAAACTCGGGTAATCGCGATAGGTTGCTGCATATGCAATCAACGCCTGTTTCGCCTGCGCCAATACGGCGGCATTGGTTTCATTGCGTCCCGCCTCCGTGCTGCTGTTAAGCGCCTTGACGATGACGAAAGACATGGCGGCAAGGATGAGGGCGACGAATACCAGCAGGGCTGAGCCAAATTGACGGTTTCGCGGTGACGGTTTCATGGCGGTTACTTGTGTACTTTGACCGCGTCCGGCGGCAGTGCCGAGGAGCGTTCACCGGAAGTCGCATCAAGCGTTTCACCCACTTTGGCGGGTTTGCCGTCGATCAGCACGCCGTCGCGCGTCACGCGAATCGAGGGAGCACCTTCCATTTGCGGTTTTTCGGCTATTGGCCGCCCGTTGACCCAGGCCACACTTTTTTCACCTTCGCGTTTAACAAATCCTGCGATGGTGTAATAGGAGGTGGTTACGATTTCCTCTTCAACTATTCCGCTTCGGTGCGCAACGATTGAAGCCCGTTCTGCCGGAGAATAAAACACGATGCCGAGAGGGGGTGTTTCTGCGGACGCAAGGTGACAAGCCGACAGCGCCAAGACGGCGAAGCCCATGCGAAATATTCCGGGTTTTAATGCTGCATTCATCAATCCATCCCACATTTTGCCGACCCACTGATGGCAGTGAGTTTACTCCGCGTGCTTGCGGCGCTCCAGTGAAAATGAATTTAGCTGTCGTCGCAAGCTGCGCGACTCGGAGGGGGTGGCCCGCGAGCCAATAAATACGGGCATCTTCATCGCATGCATGATGCGGAGCGTCTATTGGTGCGGCTGTGTGGGGACGTTGTTTGATTAATTTGGATTGGCATCTGCGCCGGGCGGCAGCGGTATGGAAAAAAGGCGAATCGTGCAATCAACTTTCAGCCCTTGTTCATCGCTCCGCTGAAAGCTGCAATTTTCAATGCGGTAGGGAGCCATCCAATCGGTGGCAAGTTTGTCGGTAAAAGTAAGGAATTCTCCTTCATGGATGTCGCTCAATTCGATTTGCAGGTCGTGATCCAGTGCATCGGGTGTCGATGAATCGGCTGAATGGGGTTTGGGGGGATTTAGCGAGTATCGCAATGTGGGTGGCAGACCCGATTGGCGATGGGTGGCCTCCAGCCTTTCAACCCAGATTTCACGGTTCGGATTGCCGATCAACCCCAGATTGGACAAGTGTTTGAAGCCGGTCAGATGCTTTTCAATGGCTTCGATATCGCCGGTCAATGTCTGGATTTCGGCGCGTGTGTTTTGCAACGCGGATTGCTGTTGCGCCAAAGCGAGTTTGGCTTGGGTGTTGAAGTGGGAGGCGGCGAGAATACTGCCGATACCGAGCAACACCGAAAGCGAAAATATGATTAAGGCGGTTCGGGAATACCTGAAAATGTTTTGATATTCTTTCATGGTTTCTCCGCCATATCCGGGGAAGTATTTTTCCAGGGAATTGAAACGCACCACTGTTCGAGTGTTTCTTCGACATTGGAAAACCCACCTTTAAGTACACCGGAGCGCGAGTTGTTCAACGGGCTTTTCTGCACTTTCACCCCCTTGATGGAAGCGAGCGATGCTGCGATTTTCTTGCGCATTGCGCTGATGGTGCTTGGCGATTTATCGGCAGGCATGGCGATGCTGAATTGAATTTCTGCGTGGCGTATTGAACTGTCGGTCATATCTTGCGCGCCAGTATTGTCGCCGGAAGCCGTGCTATTGCAACTGCTGGACGGGTCTTGGCTGGCGTGGAAGGTAAGATCGTTGATCCGCAAATCGGGTAATTTGGAAATGGCGGCGGCAGCGATTTGCAGAAAATCATTTGCGCCGGGAGCAGATTTTATTTCCTGCAATTCAAATTGGGCCGCTTTGCGTACCAATTCTGGATCGGCTCCCGAACTTTTGATGATCTCGGCGAGGCGATCCCGTTCGGTGGTGGCGCTCTGGATGTCGGTTGCAATCGTGATTTCTCGTTCCTGCAAGTCATACAACTCGCGCACATCGCTTTCGCTGAGATAAAGGGCGGTCGCCACGCTCGCCACCGCGCCCAGATAGGCGAGTACGCGCATGTTGGTGGCGAGGTGGCGCGCGCGCAACGGCAGCGGGGCAAGCTGGCAGGGGGGCGATGTGATGAGGTGTTCAAACAGGATGTGCATCCAGCCCGCTTCGCCTTTGGGGGCGAAGGCTTTGGGCGGATACAGCAAGGGGATTCCGGCTTTGGACAGGCCTTCTCCCAAGGCCGAGCTGTCGCCCAGATACAGCAGGGGCAGCGGTTTGCCGCGTTCGGTGATGCGCTGGTTTTCGAGATATTGCCGGGTGAGTTGGATTTCGCCGGCATCACTTTCGGCATCGTGTTGCACGCAGCGGATCAGCACCGGAATGCGGTTTTTCATCACCACGATGCGCAGTTGGTGTTTGCCGGGCAGCGCCAGCATCACATCGGGCGGCACGTTTTTCAGGGCAACTTGACTGAGCAAGGCGGCGCAACCCCACAGGCCGACCAGCGTGGTGTCCAGATCGGCGAGCGCGGTATCAATGTCTTTTGCGCTGCCGATGCCGTTCAGCATGACTTTGCCGGGCTTGAGCAAGTTGCCGGAAAGTGTGTGCGCTGCGCGATAGGGGCTGTCCTGAAAAGTGCTGTTCAGCCTGCGCGCGATGTAGCTGCTGCGATCATTGCCGAACAGCCGTGGCATGTCGATCACTTCCAGCGTTTCTTCCGGCAGGTCGAACAGCACCCAGAGCTGGTCATCGCGCGCGGGTTTCGGGGCGATAAACCACTGCCCATTGAGGCGCTGAAAATAGCGCGGGCCGACTGAATCGATGAGCATGACGGTTTTCATCTGGTATTTTTTCTAAAGGTCATCTCTAATTATTCGTCACACCGGCGAAGGCCGGTGTCCAGTCAAAATATTGGTGCAGTACACGCACTGACATAACAGCATTTTAAATAAAACCGCTGGATTCCGGCTTTCACCGGAATGACG
>JAGVNQ010000229.1 GCA_020053195.1 Sideroxydans sp. | reverse complement strand
TCAACGACAGCCACTTATCAATTCAAGGTCACACACACTCCGCCGTAATGCTGATCAATAGAGACCTTGGAATCCGACAGAGATATCTACCCACAAAACTCCGTTGTATTTCAAACTTGAATCTGCCAAGTAAAATTAGGAGAGCCGCATGAAACAAAACTTACCCATCTTATTCATTACGATGCTGGCAGCTTTTTCCAGCAATACTTTTGGCGATTCGCAAGAAGCACTCACCCAGGCAGTAGTGTCATATGAAATCACTTTGCCGCGTGTCGATACTTACGAGGCCGCGCTGGGATTGCACTGGCCAACAATACCTTCCTGTGGTGCGCTCGTCGGCATCCAACGACTTGCTTGAGCTGTACGTAACCGCCGCCGATTTCACCGGAAAAACCGTGATGCTTTATATCAATAACACCAATCAGTTCGTAAGGCGGCCAATAACCAGAAGCAACAACCAAACAGCCGGGAGATCCAGATGAAGAATGCCTTGCTCGCCTTTTGCCTTGCGCTGTGGATAGCCGCTTTCAACTCCGCCTTCGCGGATTCGCAGGATGAACTCACTCGTGCTATCGTTGGCTACGAAGTCACCTTGCCCAAGGTTGAAGCTTACGAATCGGCGCTGGCCGATCTGGTTCATTGGTCAAAAGCAAACCCCAAGGACACAAAGCTCTTTCTCGACAAGAACACTCGCATCTCATCGCTGGACGAAGCGGCAAAACGTCTTGAGAGCGTTCCCGGCATCAAGAGTATCCTCGACAAACACCAGCTTGCCGGACGCGACATGTCTTTGATGACGATGGCTCTGCTCTCTAGCAGGGCGGTGGTGATGGCGGAAAAAAACGGTATGATGATGCCGCCCGGCCATTTCAATGTGGCCAGCGTCGCGATGGTCAGAGCCAACGATGCCAAGGTGGACAAATTGTTGGAACGCATCATGGCGCATCTGCGTGCGTTGCGCGGCAGCGAAAAGGAAAATTACGTCAATCCGTAGGTCAACCACAGGAGCAAAGTCATGACGCGCACCCGTTATCTCTCTGTAAACCGTATCGCCTTCTTTATCTCAGGTTTTCTGCTGCTTTCTATCTCACTTGCCGTTTCCGCAAACGACAATTCCAAGTGTGAACCCAATCCGGTGTTCAAGCGGTTCGCCGGAGAGGTGATGGGCAGTTGCGAGCGGGCGCGTTTCAAGGAACTTGAACTCTGGGGGCGCAAGGAGGCACCGGAGAATCCGAAGTCGGCGGTTCGTCCGTTCAACGTCGAAGGCGAATACTGGTATTACTTCAACGATATCGAGCGGGATGCCAAAGGCCGACATCCCGGCAAGCTGGAGGTGCAGCGCAACTTCGAGAATGCGGTCCGCAGCGCCAAGGGCGTGATCCTGAACGCCAGTTCCGGCAAGGTGGTTTATCGAATCAAAAAAGGCGGCGACGAATTCTGGGGCGAAGCGGGTTGTGGCCGTGGCGGCGATGATTGCTCTGCGGTGATGCACAAGATCGTGCGCGTCGCCGCGATGGAGCAGTCGGTCGTAGTTTCGGCGGAACAGATTGCGAAGACAATCATGGATGAAGGCAAGGCCGTCTTTTATGGACTCTACTTCGATACCGACAAATCCGTGCTCAAGCCGGAATCCACGCCGACACTGGCCGAGATCGCCAAATGGCTGAAGGAGAACCCCGGCACCAATGTGTTCATCGTCGGCCATACCGACATGCAGGGCAGCGTCGAGCACAACCTCGCGCTCTCGCGCAGTCGCGCCGAGGCAGTGGTGAGCGCACTGGTCAAGCAGCACGGCATCAAACCCGAAAGACTGAAAGCGGAAGGCATCGCCTCCTTCGCTCCCGTCTCGAACAATACGTCCGAGTCCGGCAGGGCGAAGAACCGCCGCGTGGAGATGGTGCTGCGCTGACCCCGTCGCCAGCAGCGAGTCCCTTTCGCCCCTACCCACCCATGAACCTCACGCATTGGTAGGTCGGGATAAATTCCGACCTACGAAAATCAGCGCGGTTGAAGGAATTCAATTCGGGCGATCATTGATTGGCTATCACGGGTTGGGAGGCAGCTCGCAGGGCGGCAGCAAAGCCTTTGGGAGCGATTTTCAATAAGGCATCGCGTGGAGAAGCGCATGGATAGGGAATCTACATCAATCGAATGACGTAGATCGCCTATCCATGCGCTTCTCCAAGAGGTTGTGTGTTTGAAAATATAAAGGCCGACGGTTAAGTCGGCCTTTTGCACTGCAACGAACTAAAAACTTACAGCAACGGCACAATCATCAGCGCGACGATGTTGATGATCTTGATCAGCGGGTTCACAGCAGGGCCGGCGGTGTCTTTGTAGGGGTCGCCTACAGTGTCACCTGTAACAGCGGCCTTGTGGGCTTCCGAACCTTTGCCGCCGAAGTTGCCTTCTTCGATGTATTTCTTGGCGTTATCCCATGCACCGCCGCCGGTGGTCATGGAGATAGCGACGAAGATGCCGGTGACAATCGTGCCGACCAGCACGCCGCCCAGCGCTTGCGCACCGAGGGTCAGGCCGACGATGACGGGCACGGCAACTGGCAGAAGCGACGGAACGATCATTTCCTTGATCGCGGCTTTGGTCAGCATATCCACGCAAGTGCCGTATTCCGGTTTGCCTGTGCCTTCCATGATGCCGGGGATTTCCTTGAACTGGCGGCGCACTTCAACCACCACGCTGCCCGCTGCACGTCCGACCGCTTCCATGCCCATTGCGGCAAACAGATAGGGCACCATGCCGCCGATGAACAGGCCGATGATGACCATGTGGTTGGACAAGTCGAAGGTCAGGCCGGGGTGGTTGGTGGAAAGCGCGTGGGTGTAGTCGGCGAACAGCACCAGAGCGGCCAGACCGGCGGAGCCGATGGCGTAG
>JAGVNQ010000264.1 GCA_020053195.1 Sideroxydans sp. | reverse complement strand
CGTTCTACACACGTCACTTGATGTAGAACGCCTATTGACGGGCATCTGCGATGGGTTGAGTGTTGAAAATAACGCTGTGTGTTACGGCTTAGGGTTTTACCGCTTCGCCACCCAGCACTGCGGTCAAATCAGTCAGCATCTTCGCCAGTTCGCCCGTCATCAAGGTGAAGTCCAACTCGAACATTTCATCTTCATTATCGGCAACCTTGCTCGATTCTTCCTTGATGATCTCCAGAAAATCAATGCGCTTGAGTTGCAGGTGTTCGTTCAGCACAAATGAGATGCGGTCGTTCCAGGTCATGCCCAAGCGGGTGACGCGTTTGCCGTTGGCGATATGCGCCAGAATCTCTTTGCCCTCCAGCGCGTGGTTGGCATAACGCACGGTGGCTTTGCTGGCATCGCTGGAACGCAATTCCAGTTCGCGGTCTATGCTGAAACCTGCGGGCGCATGTTCGCGCGCCAGCCAGTCGGTCATCGCGGCCACCGGTGACAGTTCGGTTTGCAGCAGTTGCACGGGGAAGTTGTCCACGGTCTTGCCTAGTTGTTCCAGCAACTCATCCGCTTTGGCGGAAGAGGCAGCTTCGATAATCAGACGGCTATTGACCAAATCCAGCCAAGCGTAAGTGATGCGCTGTAACGCGAAGGCGCGCGGCAACAACTCGTCCGCCACCGCCAACTTGATGTCTTTCATCTGCTTGCGCCCCGGCTTGTAGCCTTGCTGTGCCTCGATGTCGGCGATACGTTCCTTGGCGAATTTATTGATGATGGCGGCGGGCAGCAGCTTTTGCTCGACACCCAGCGCAAACAGAATTTGATTTTGCGCGGCATGCACCAGACGTTCATCACTCCGACAGGAAACCCAACCCCGGCTTTGTTTGTCTAGACCGCTGCAAGGCATTAGCGGCTTCTGCGCCAACTTTTCCTGGAGCGCGTTTGAGGTGATGGAAAAGTCGGCGGGCAGGCGATAAATGAAGATATTTTTAAACCACATGGCAGGGTATCCGAAAAATTGCCGATTATACGGGGCGGCGCTATGCGCTTCGACTGCATCGGTGATGCGCGGACAAAAATAGGGATGCCGACTGGTTTAAACTGTCGGCCTCACTATTCCAATTTAGCCCGAATAATTTATTAGCGCCGAACTACTCCTTCCCCCTTGCAGGGGGAAGGTTGGGATGGGGGTAGAGTCGTTGAGCTGTCACGTTTCTACCCCCACCCTAGCCCTCCCCCTGCAAGGGGGAGGGGACATGAATGCTAATGGATTCTTTGGGCAACCAATCGCATGACAGAAAACCACATCAACCTCGGCCCGTTTTACAAAGAATCGAAAGGCGGCCAGACCCCGGAAGAGCAGATCGAACTGAAGCAACAGCTCGCGGAAAAACTTCAGCAACTAAACGTATTGGCACGCACCGACTTTTTGCCGCGCGCGCGGCTGCAGCTGGACATCGCGGAAATCCTGAACGCGCTGGAGCGCAAGCCGGAAGCGTGGGAAATCGCGCGCGAAGCGTTTGCCATTTCGATGCAACAGGAATCCTGGCAGGATGCGGTGGAAGCGTGCAACGTGTTGTATCAGGCCGGACAGGCGGATTCCGTCGCGGTGCTGGGTATGGGCATCTGGCTGGCAGTGACTTTTCCGGTCGCCCCGGAGCTGACAGTTGCTTTGCTGATCCACGTGATCGAGGCAACGCCGGATGACTCGGACGCTGCCGCCGTGGCGGCCATCGTCGCGCGTTATGTGGTTGACTTGCGCGCCGACGACGAGCAGCACGAAAGCCACAGCTTCCTCGCCGACAACCTGCTCGCCATGGTGGCCAAGCGCCACAGCAACGTGCAAAACCAGGATGAAATGAACCGCTGGCTGGACCGCCTGCAACTGCGCGATCCGCAATTATTTTTGCCGCGATTGGCTGCGGAACTGGAGGTCATGGTCGGCGACAAGTGGTGGTTTGAGCGCGACGTGTTGCGCGGGAAATTGCCGGAATAGCAAACAGCCGTTTGCCCGCAGGCCAGTAAATACGCCATTCTCCATCAATCGTATGACGTAGATCGCCTATCCATGCGCCTTCGCGTGAAGGTGGGTAATATTTTCTGAGAAAAAGCACGTAGGCTGGCGGTGAGGTACGAACCCCAGCATGTTGCGCCCTTTGGGTGTTCGCACGCTCAACGAGTTACGTGCGAATGAATTCGCACCTACATTGGCTGTGTATCACAGTGAATTTTAAGGGGTTTTTTGCAACTGAGTTTTTTGGGATAACCATCCCCATTCCCTCAAAGACAAGCCGCCGGAATCGCGAGTAAACGTTCATCCAGCCAACGAGGGCGTTCGTCGTTATTGATGACCAGCCCCAGCGGGCAATCGTGAGTCGTGACAAATTCCGCAAGCGAACGCAAAGCGCGTTTATCCGATTGCTGCGTCAGTTTGATTTCTACCGGCAAAAACTGCGCGCCACCAAATTGCCCTTCCAGAATCAGGTCGATTTCCGCCCCGCCGCGCGTCCGGTAATGGAATGGGTTCACCTCAATTCCGGCATTTTCAAAGCCTCTCAACAGCGTTTCTACCACCATCCCCTCCCACGATTTGCCGACAGCGGGGTGGGTGGCGAGCATGTCGGCATCTTGTATCCGCAACAGCCTGTGCAGCAGGCCGCTATCGCGCAGAAAACCTTTGGGATGTTTGACCAGTTGCTTCGCGGCAGAGCGATCCCAAGCTGGAATATGCCGCCACAAATAGGTGTCGTGGGCGATGCTCAACCAGTCGCGCACCGTGGGTTCGCTGATCCCCAGCGTTCTGGCGATGTCGGCGTTATTGAGAATGTTGCCGGAATATTGGCTGAGCAGCGAGATGAACTGTCGGTAGCGATCCCGGTTCAGGTTGGGGAACAACGCGCCGATGTCGCGCAGCAAATACGCATCAATGTAATGGCGATACCACAAGCTGCGGAATGTCTCGTCGCCGCTCAACCAAGGCTCGGGATAACCACCCTGAAACCAATATTCTCTAACCTGTTGCACTGACAAGCGCGGTATCGCGGCGGCCTGAATATCCGCAACCGCCGCCCCCTTTGCCAGCATCGAATATAGGGGTGACGGGGGCTGTTGCCATGCCTCGGCCAGACTCAACGGCGACATTTCTAAATACGCCACCCTGCCCGCCAGACTTTCAGAAATCTGCTTGACCAACTCCGGCGAGCTGGAACCCGACAAAATATACCGCCCCTTTCTGGAACGATCCCGATCAACGGCCACCCGCAATGCCGAAAACAAAGGCGGTGCCAATTGCGCCTCGTCAATCACCACCTTATCGGCATGCAATCGGAAAAACAAATCAGGATCGGCAAGTAATTGCTGGCGATCCGTCGAATTCTCCATATCAAAACGCTGCCACTCGGCAGGAAGCGTACCCAGCAAAGTCGTTTTACCGCACTGCCGCACCCCGGTCAGCACAACACACGGAAAGTGAGAAAGCAAAGTTTGCAGATGAGATTGAATGTGACGAGAAATCATTTATGTAAATTCTAAATTATGAGTTTAGTAATTACATGATTGTAGCGCATCGTCGTAAAGAATCAACAATGGATGCAGCAGAAAATGCGAGTGAACGATTTTTCAAAACGCATGTGCTCGGAGAAGCGCATGGATAGGGCATCTACGCCAATCACACAACGTAGATCGCCTATCCATGCGCCTTCCCATGAAGGTGGGTTAAAAAATTTTGGATTTTTGCAGCGATGACCAATTTGATTGGTCGGGGTGAGAGGATTCGAACCTCCGACTCCTGCGTCCCGAACGCAGTACTCTACCAGGCTGAGCTACACCCCGCTCATACAGACCGGACGGTCTGTTGTAAAACTACCGGCTACCTCTAAAAATCCAAATTTCGTCGCAATACCGCGTTGCTCACAAAAAATTACTCCTTACATATTACATATATGCTGCGTCGTAATTTTTTGCTCGCGCCTTGTCTTGCTTAGAACTTTGAATTTTTAGAGGCAGCCTAAAATCTAAAATTGCCGCGTCGCGGCAAAGTGGGCTAATTCTAACAGAGCGCGCTTGTATTTAGAATCGTTAAGTGAGGCGATGGCGGTTTGTGCGGCTTCGGCTTCGCGCAAAGCCTGTTGCCGCGTGAACTCCAGCGCGCCGGTTTGGTGGATGATTTCCAGCACGTCGGCAAATTTTTCCATGTTGCCCTGCTCGATGGCGGCACGCACCACGGCGGCTTGGGCGGGCGTGCCGTGTTGCATGGCGTAAATCAGCGGCAGCGTGGGTTTGCCTTCGGCCAAATCGTCGCCCAGATGTTTGCCGGTCTTGGCTTCGTCGGCGGAATAGTCCAGCACGTCGTCGATCAACTGGAACGCGGTGCCCAGATGCATGCCGTATTTGGCGGCGTTCGCTTCATCGGCGGCGGAGACTTGGCTGATGATCGCGCCCAGTCGCATGGCTGCTTCGAACAGCTTGGCAGTTTTGCAGTGGATCACGCGCATGTAATTGGCGATATCGACATCGGCATCGTTGCAGTTGAGCAACTGCAACACTTCGCCTTCGGCAATGACGTTGGTCGCTTCGGCCAGAATTTGCATGACGCGCATTTCGCCCACTTCGACCATCATCTGGAACGCGCGCGAATACAGGAAATCGCCGACCAGCACGCTGGCGGCATTGCCGAACAAAGCGTTGGCAGTTTCGCGCCCACGACGCAGTTCCGATTCATCCACTACGTCGTCGTGCAACAGCGTCGCGGTGTGAATGAATTCCACCACCGCCGCCAGTTCGTGTTGTTGTTTGCCGCTGTAGCCGTAAGCCTGCGCGGACAGCAACACCAGCGCCGGGCGCAGGCGTTTGCCGCCGCTGTTGACGATGTATTCGCCGACCTGATTGACCAGCGCCACTTCGGAATGCAAGCGCGTGCGGATCACCGCATCCACCGCTGCCATATCTTCCGCGATCAATAACTTGAGATTATCCAATGAACTTCCTATTCAGAGACTTGACTGCTTGAAAGCACTTGTTGCGCTTTTGTGAACGGCGCGCATTGTCGCATAAACCCCATTAGCTGATAACCTTGCTCTGGCGGTGGAGATATAAACCGATGAACACACCGAGCACACTCAAGGCGGCCACGTAATGCGCCGGAGCCAGTTTATCCAGCGGCAACATCAGGCTGACCAGCACCGGAGTTAGTCCGCCGAAAATCGCATAAGCTACATTGTAAGAAAACGACAGGCCGGAAAAACGCACCACGGCGGGGAAGGACATCACAGCGGCGCTGGGGATCACGCCGATCACGCCGACAAAAAATCCGCACAGTGCGTACAGCAGGTTGATGTTCTCCGGCGCGACAGCCATCTGCTGATAAAACAGCCACGAAGTTGCGCCCAGCGCCACGCAACCCAGCGCCAGCACACGCCCCGGACCGAAACGGTCCGCCAGCGCGCCGAACACAATGCAGCCTACGCTCAAAGCCAGCGTGGCGAAGCTGTTGGCTTGCAAGGCGATGGCGGCGGGAATGGCGAACAGTTTTTGCACCAGCGTCGGGGTCATTAAAATCATCACCACCACGGCGGCGGACAGCAGCCAGGTCATCAGCATGGTGAGCACCACCGCCGGACGATGTTCGCGCACCACGGTTTTCAGCGGCAACTCACTCGCCAGTTGCTGGCGCGCCTGCATTTCCTTGAACACCGGGGTTTCGTGCAGATACTGGCGCAGCCACACCGACACCAGACCGAACACGCCGCCCACGATGAACGGCACGCGCCAGCCTTCGGCCAGCAATTCGGCGGGGGCGTAGCTGCGGTTGACCGCACCGGCCACCAGCGATCCCAACAAAATGCCACCGGTCAGCCCGGCGGTCAGCGTGCCGCAGGCAAATCCGACATGGCGCGCTGGCACGTGCTCGGCCACGAACACCCAAGCGCCCGGCACTTCGCCGCCAATCGCCGCGCCCTGCATGATGCGCAAGGCCAGCAATAATATCGGAGCCCAGATGCCGATCACCGCATAAGTCGGCAGCAAGCCGATCAGCAGCGTGGGCACGGCCATCAGCAGGATACTCAGCATGAACATGCGTTTGCGCCCGAACAAATCGCCGAAGTGCGCCATGATGATGCCGCCCAGCGGGCGCGCCAGATAACCCGCCGCGAAAATGCCGTAGGTCTGCACCAGCCGCAGCCAGTCGGGCATGTCGGGCGGGAAAAACAATTGCGAAATCGCCGCCGCGAAGAAAATGAAAATAATGAAGTCGTAAAACTCCAGCGCGCCGCCCAGTGCGGCCAGCGTGAGCGTGCGGTAATCGTTGCGGTTCAGCTTAGACACGTTTCCCCCGGCGGATATTGAGTAGCAACATTTTGATGGTGGTGAACAGTGCGTAAATCGCCAGTGGCGCGTCGATCAGGTAATCCCACAGATTACTGGACTCGTACCAACCCACCGTCCATGCCAGCAACGCCAGCGCAATCGCCAGCGGCAACAAAAACAGGTTGCGGCGCAACAGCCAGAACGCCAGCAGCGACAGCGCGGTGATAAACGACATGCTGGCAAAGCCGGAACGGTAAGGGTCCAGCGTGCCCAGCCCCAATGCGAACGGATACAGCAACAACGCCAGCAGGCAGAGAAAAAACAACAAGCCGTAACGCTCGCGCGCGTCCCAAATTACTGGCGCTGCAGGACGCAGCCGCGCGTACAACGCCGCGCCCAACAGCAACAGGCTGGTGATGCTCAAGTCGCCCACCATGCCGCGCAGCCAGCCGGCCAGCGACAGACCCGCAATCGGCAACAGCGCCAGCACAAACGCGGCCAGCGCCACCCAATCCGCTTTGAGCGGCACACGCGGTGCAACCCAGCGCAGCGCCAGCCACACCCACACCAGCGCCAGGCCGCACAGCCCAGTCCAATCAGTGAATGTCATTTATTTTTTCTCCTGCAAACGATGTTGTAACCAGGCTTGGTCGAACACCAGATGTTTGATGAACGTGCGATTCCAGGTGTAGGCCACGTGAATGTCGCCGTTTTTTGACTGGATCATGTAGGGATAGGAAAACTCGAACTGGCAGCGGTTGCCGTTTAACACTTTCACTTTGGCGGAATCAACATACTCCGCCACTGCTGCGCTATCGGCATGTTCCAGTTTGGCATCGCTGTTGCGCGCCAAATTACCCACCAGCCCGAGACACACTTGTTCGTCCAGCGTCTTGTCGCGCAGCGCGCCCATTTCTTCCAGGCGGCGCAACTCGCGCCAGGTGCTGCCGCCATCGCTGGAAAGCTGCAAACTCAGCGCATCGCGCCGTTGCGTCTGATCGTTCAGCACCGCCAGCAAGTTGCCGTCCGGCAACACCAGCGCGGTCAACGCCGCATCGGGATTCTGCAACGCGGAGAGGACAGGCTTGCTCCAGTGTCTGCCGCCGTCCGATGTGGAAATCAAGCGCACGCGCGCATCATCTTTGCCCGCATAACGGGTGAGCGTGAGCGCCTCGTTTTCGTTGCGCACCAGCACCACCGGTTGCAACGTGCCCTGTCCGCCTGCCGCCAGCCGCTGCTTGTCGATCACCTTGCCCGACTTGTCCAGGCGCAGGATTTCGGCGAACTTGGTGACGAACTCGTGATACACCGGCAAGCCCATGCTGCCGTCGGCATACAGAAACGGAGTGCCTTTTACCAGCGTGCTGATGTTCATGAACGGCGAAGAAATCAGACGGCGCGGTGCGCTCCAGCTCGCCCCTTCGTCGTTGGAAGTGATCAGCGTGATCGAGCTGCCCGCCCAACCGCCCAGCGACACCGTGACATAAAACAGCCACAGCGAACCGTCCGCCGCGCGCGTCACCACCGGATTGCCCAGCTTGGCGATGTAGCGGTGCAAACCCCGCTGCGTGTCGTCGCGGCTGACCACGGTTTGTTCGTCGCTCCAGGTTTTGCGCGCGGCATCGAACTGCGCGCTATGGATGGTCACGTCGGACGCGCCTTCGCGGCTGCCGGAAAACCAGAACGCGCGCACATTGCCGTCGTTCAATTCGACCAACGATGCGGCGTGGGTTTGCGTGTACAGTTGGCTTGATGCGAAAGATGTGTCGAAACGGCCAACGGGGGTTTTCGGCGCAGTTTTGCCTTTGGGCGAAGGCGCGGAATTCGCCTGCGCAAGTTTTGTTGGCGGCGCGTCTGCACGGAAGCCGGGCTTTGCCTGCCAGCCGGAGGCTTTAATCAGCGCCAGCGTAAATGCGCCCAACACCAGCCACGCCAGCGTGAGCCTTGTCTTTTTTTGCATCAATTGCACCTGTTGGTTTGATTGCCGCATCCCGCCCGGTATGCGCAACAACGCCGAATGCACGGCTTAAGCGACATTCGGCGCTGCCGGATTATCGGCGAAAGCCCCCGCCCGGACAAGGCGCGCAACTTCAACTGTTCGATCATGGCGGCTTAGTGTAAATTCTGCCCCGTCACGCTTACCCTATAACCACTGTACTGACCACCGATGAACCAACCGACACAAATCGGCAAATACCGTTTGATCCGCAAGCTGGGGCAAGGCGCGACCAGCGTGGTCTATCTGGCACACGACCCGTTCGCCGACCGCGAGGTGGCGATCAAGGTCATCAAACAGGAATTTCTAGACGACCCCAAAAGCGGCAAGCAAAACCGCAAGCAGTTGCAGACCGAGGCGGCGCTGGCCGGCAAGCTGATCCACCCGCACATCGTGACGATTTACGATGCGGTGATCGCGGACGATGCGAGTTATATCGTGATGGAATATGTGCCGGGCGGCACGCTGGAAAAACACATCCACCCGGACAATTTGCTGCCGCTGGACCGTGTGGTGGAATACTTGTTCAAGTGTTGCCGCGCGCTCAATTACGCGCAGTTCAAAGGGGTCATCCACCGCGACATCAAACCCGCCAACCTGTTGCTGGCCGGTCCCGACGAAATCAAGATTTCCGATCTGGGCGCGGCCATCCGGCTGGACACCGAACAGACCCAGAGCAACGTCGGTTCGCCCAACTATATGTCGCCGGAACAGGTGAAAGGCGACGAGGTCACCCACCAGACCGACATTTATTCGCTGGGCGTGGTGATGTACCGCATGCTCACCGGGCGCTCGCCCTACAACGCGAAAAACCTGGCGCATCTGTACCAGCAGATCATGCACGAACCGCCGCCGCGCCCCACACTGCTGCGCAACGATTTGCCGCCGCAACTGGAACGCATCGTGATGCAGGCCATGCAAAAAGATTTGAGCGAGCGCTTCAGCAGTTGGCGCGATTTCGGCAACGAACTGGCCGAGCTGGGCCACTTCGAAAAGAGCGATCTGGAAATCAACGAAAATGAAAAATTCACCTCGTTGCGCAAACTGGAGTTGTTCCAGGATTTTACCGATGTCGAGCTGTGGGAAATTTTGCGCGTGGGCGAATGGCAGAAACAGCCCGAGAAAACCGTGGTGTTGCGCGAGGATGATCCGGGCGACGCGTTCTATGTGCTGATCGAGGGCGGAGTCAGCGTGATCCGCAACAGCCGCTTGCTGAACACCCTGAGCAGCGGCGACTGCTTCGGCGAAATGGCCTATCTCAGCCGCAAGCCGATGCCGCGCACGGCCACCGTTGCCGCCAACACCGAAGTCACGCTGATGAAAATGCTGCCTTCCCAGCTCGCCCAGTTGTCCGACCGCTGCCAGTTACATTTCAATCAGGTATTTTTGTACGTGCTTTCAGAGCGGCTCAGGTTGGCCGATGAGCGGTTCTCCAAGCAAGTGAGCTAAAATACGCCATTCGATTCAGCCAGGAGGACACCATGTCCAATAAATTCATTGTCCAAACCCCGGATGCCCCCGCCGCCATCGGCACTTATTCGCAAGCGGTGCGCATGGATAACACCGTCTATCTTTCCGGGCAGATCGGCCTCGACCCTATGTCCATGACCATGGTTGAGGGCATCGAAGCGCAGGTGAACCGCGTGTTCCAGAACCTGCGCGCCGTGGCCACCGCGTCCGGCGGCAGCCTGAACGATGTGGTGAAGCTCAATATTTACCTGACCGACCTCGCGCATTTCGCCAAGGTCAACGAAATCATGGCGACTTATTTCCACCAACCTTATCCCGCACGCGCCGCCGTCGGCGTGGCCACGCTGCCGCGCGGGGCGCTGGTGGAAGCGGACGGCGTGCTGGTGTTGCAAGACTGAAATTCATTAAGGCAGCAGAAATAATTCCCCACCCATGATGCAACCTATCACCATTGGCAAATACACCCTCACCAAAATTCTCGGCCAGGGGGCGACCAGCACCGTGTATCTCGGCTTCGATTCTTTCGCCAAACGCCAAGTGGCGGTCAAGGTGTTGAAGCAGGAAATACTGAACGACCCCAAACTGGGCAAGCTGCACCAGCGCCAGCTGGACAACGAGGCCTCGCTGGTGGGCAAGCTGTCACACCCGCACATCGTGGCGATTTACGACGCGCTGATCGGCGACGATGCCAGCCACATCGTGATGGAATACGTGAGCGGCGGCACGCTGGAAAAATACGCCGAGCCGGACAACCTGCTGCCGATTGATCGCGTGGTGGAATACATGTTCAAGTGCTGCCGCGCGTTGAACTACGCGCAGTTCAACGGCGTGATCCACCGCGACATCAAACCCGCCAACATGCTGCTGACCGAAGACGGCGACATCAAAATCTCGGACATGGGCGCGGCCGTGATCCACGATCTGGAACGCACCCAAGTCAGCAACCTCGGCTCGCCCAGCTACATGTCGCCGGAGCAAGTGCGCAGCGAAGTGCTGACCCACCAAACCGACATTTATTCGCTGGGTGTGGTGATGTATCGCTTGCTTACCGGGCAGTCGCCGTATCAGGCGCAAAGTCTGGCCAGTCTGTGCCACCAGATTCTCAACATCCAGCCGCCGCCACTGCGCGCGCACCGTCCCAACATCCCGCCGGAACTGGAGCGGCTGGTGCTGCGCGCCATGCACAAGGACAAAAAAGAGCGCTACCAGAACTGGAAAGATTTCGGCAGCGACCTCGCCGCGCTCGGGCGTTTCGATCAGGGCGAACTCGATACCAACCAGACCGAAAAATTCACCACTCTGCGCGAAATGTCGCTGTTCCGCGATTTCACCGACATCGAACTGTGGGAAATTCTGCGCATCGGCGAATGGCAAAAACAACCCGCGCAAACCGTGCTGATGCGCGAAGACGAAATGGGCGACGACTTCTACGTGATGATTAAAGGCGGCGTGAGCGTGACCAAAAACGGCCACCTGCTCAACCTGATTCGCGGCGACGACTGCTTCGGCGAAATGGCCTACATCAGTGGCCGGGTCGTGGCGCGTTCCGCCACCGTCACCGCCAACAGCGAAGTCACCGTGCTTAAAATTGCGCCGAAACTGCTGCTGCAACTTTCCGACCATTGCCAACTGCATTTCAACCGCGCCTTCCTGCGCGTGATGTCGGACCGCCTCAGGATGGCCGATACGCGCTTCGCCGGGTTGGCGAATTAGCGGCGCGGATCAGCGGTAATTCCGTGGCTCACCTTAAGCGCAAGCCAGCAAATACGGACATCTTCATAAGCATGTTGTGTAGATCGCCATTTGACGCGCCGTTCCATGAAACCCCCCGCTAAAATCCCGCCCGCCACGCTGGCCAAACTGGCCAAGCTCGGCATCCATCACCGCGCCGATCTGTTGCTGCATCTGCCGTTGCGCTACGAAGACGAAACACACCTCACGCCGATTGGCGCGCTGGATGCGGGCGTGACGGCGCAGGTGCAGGGAGTCATCTCGCATTGCGAAGTGATGTTTAGACCGCGCCGCAGTTTGATTTGCCGCTTGCAGGAAGGTAACGAAGAACTGACGTTGCGCTTTCTGAATTTTTATCCCAGCCAGCAAAAGCAACTCGCCGTGGGCAAAACTATTCGCGCCATCGGCGAAGTGCGCATGGGTTATTTCGGCTTGGAGATGGTGCATCCGAAATGCCGCGCGGTGGATGACGACACGCCGTTGCAGCAAAGCCTCACGCCCATCTATCCGACTACCGCCGGATTGGCGCAGCCGGTGTTGCGCAAGCTGATTATGAACGCGCTGGAAGCGATTCCATTGACCGATACCTTGCCGCCCGCGCTGCTGCAAAAATTGCATCTCGCCGACTTCGGCGACAGCCTGCGTTTATTGCACAACCCGACTCCCGATATTTCCGCGAGCACGCTGGAAGCGCGCAGCCACGCGGCGTGGCGGCGCATCAAGTTCGACGAATTGCTGGCACAGCAGCTGTCGATGCGTGTGCATCACCGCGAACGTAGTAAACACATCGCACCGGGTTTGAAACCGCAGCGCAAGCTGACGGAAGCCTTGCTAGCCAAGCTGCCGTTCACGCTCACTAAGGCGCAACAAAAAGTGTGGCGCGAAATCAGTGCCGACCTCGCGCAAGCGCATCCGATGCAGCGTCTGTTGCTGGGCGATGTGGGCAGCGGCAAAACCATAGTCGCCGCACTCGCCGCGCTGCAAGCCATCGAGAACGGCTACCAGGTTGCGTTCATGGCTCCCACCGAAATTCTGGCCGAACAGCATTACCTCAAACTGCGCGAATGGCTGCTGCCGTTGGGTATTGAGCCGGTGTGGCTGTCCGGCAGTTTGAAGAAAAAAGAAAAAACGGCGGCGGCAGAACGCATTTCATCCGGCGACACGTTGCTCGCCATTGGCACACACGCGCTGTTTCAGGCCTCGGTCGAGTTCAACAAACTGGGGCTGGTGATTGTGGATGAGCAGCACAAGTTCGGCGTGCAACAGCGGCTGGCGTTGCGCAACAAAGGAAAAACTGAAGCTACTTCGCTCCTTCCCCCAAGCAGGGGGAAGGCTGGGATGGGGGTTGACTCGGTGAGCACGCCCGCTTCTACCCCCACCCTAACCCTCCCCCTGCATGGGGGAGGGAATATGCACGAGCCCCACCAACTGATGATGAGCGCCACGCCCATCCCGCGCACGCTGGCGATGAGTTATTACGCCGACCTCGATGTGTCGGTGATCGACGAATTGCCGCCGGGGCGCACGCCCATCGTGACCAAACTGGTGAGCGATGCGCGGCGCGAAGAAGTGTTCGAGCGCGTGCGCGCCGCTTGTCTGCAAGGGCGGCAAGCCTACTGGGTGTGCCCGCTGATCGAAGAGTCGGACGCGATGGAAGTCGAACTGCAAAACGCCATCGAAACGCACCAGCAGTTGAGCGAAGCGTTGCCCGAATTAAACGTGGGCTTGGCGCATGGCAGATTGCCGCCCGCCGAAAAAGCCGCAGTCATGGCCGCGTTCAAATCCGGTGCGCTGCAACTACTGGTCGCCACCACCGTTATCGAAGTCGGCGTGGATGTGCCCAACGCCAGCCTGATGGTGATCGACCACGCCGAACGCATGGGGCTGGCGCAACTGCACCAACTGCGCGGTCGCGTCGGGCGCGGCGCGGCGGAAAGTTTATGCGTGTTATTGTTCCAGCAACCCGTGTCCGAACTGGCGCGCGCCCGGTTGAAAATTATTTTTGAAAACACCGACGGCTTCATCATTGCCCAACAAGATTTACAATTGCGCGGCCCCGGCGAATTGCTCGGTGCGCGCCAAAGCGGCGTGGCCATGCTGCGCTTCGCCGACATCCGCGAGGACGAAGATATATTGGAACAGGCGCGACAAATCGCCGACGAATTACTGCGCGATTTGCCCGACGTGGCGCGTGCCCACTTACAACGATGGATGGCGAACAAGCATGATTTTTTGCAGGTTTAAAACCCCTCCCAATCTCCCCTTGTCAAGGGAGGGGCAAATCTGCTCCTCCCCTGACAAGGGGAGGTTGGGAGGGGTTAGGTTTTTCAAAACATGAACACCCTTGATCACTTCTGGCACGGCGCATCCCTAGGCTGCGCTCCCGCCCTGCGCCCGTGGCTGCACGACCACGGCTCGCTCACACAACGCATCCAGCAACACTGCGACCAGTTCGCCGTACACCCCGTGCGCAGCGGCCTGGCGCGCATCGCCTTCGACGAAGCCGCGCTGCTAGCCATCGCCCCGCACCAGCTCGCCTATTCGCGCGAAGTATTTTTGTACGCCGACGACCAGCCCGTGGTGTTCGCCCACAGCACCTGCGCGCAAGCCGACCTGCGCGGCGCGTGGTCGTCCATCACCGGCCTCGGCAACCGCTCCCTCGGTAGTTTACTGTTCACCCATCCGCTGGTGATACGCCAACCGCTGCATTTCAAGGCGCTACGTTCGCATCACCCATTGCACCGCAGCACATCCGCCGTATTGACTGATGCGCCCGACATGCTGTGGGCGCGCCGCTCGCTGTTTTATCTGCACGATGCACCGCTGCTGGTGACAGAAGTTTTTCTGCCGCAGATATTGCAACTCAAGTAACCCCGTCATTCCGGCCTTCGCCGGAATGACGCGGCAGAGTAAAATCGCCGCATGAACCTCACCACCCGCCTGCACCTCTACTTCCAACTCACCCGCCTGCACCGTCCCATCGGCATCCTGCTGCTGTTGTGGCCGACGTTGTGGGCTGTGTGGATCGCCAGCGCCGGCCATCCGTCGTGGCACATCGTACTCATCTTTACCCTCGGCACCGTGTTCATGCGCTCCTCCGGTTGCGCCGTCAACGACTACGCCGACCGCCACATCGACAAACATGTCGAGCGCACTAAAGACCGCCCGCTCACCAGCGGCAAAATCAGCGAACGCGAAACGCTTTGGGTCGCCATCGCTCTGGCGCTGATGTCGTTTGCATTGATCCTGCCGCTGAACCCGCTGACTTGGTTGCTCGCGTTTCCCGCGCTGTTCCTCGCCGCCAGCTACCCGTTCACCAAACGTTTTTTCGCCATCCCCCAAGCCTACCTCGGCATCGCCTTCGGCTTCGGCATCCCCATGGCCTTCGCCGCCACGCAAGGCAACGTGCCGCCCGTGGCGTGGCTGCTGCTGCTCGCCAACGTGTTCTGGGCGATAGCGTATGACACCGAATACGCTATGGTGGATCGCAACGACGACATCCACCTCGGCATCCATTCCTCCGCCTTGTTCTTCGGCAAATACGACGTGATCGCGGTGATGGCCTGCTACGCGATCACCTTGTTATTGCTGGCGGTGGTCGGGCTGATGGCAGGATTGGGCATCGCATACTTCGTCGGCCTGGTCGTCGCCGAAGTCATCGCGCTGCACCACTACCAGCTCATCAAAGAAAGAAGCCGCGAAAAATGCTTCGCTGCTTTTCTACACAACAACTGGTTCGGTGCGGCGGTGTTTGTCGGGCTGGTGGTGGATTACGCGTTGCGCTAGATTTTAAAATGCCACCTTGCCCGCATGGCAGTAAATACGGGCATCTACACGAAGTGCATGGCGTAGATCGCCTATTGACGCGCCTTCCCGGGCAGATGGTTTTTTAAAATTGAGTGCTACTGTTTGTCCCACTCAAATATTCGCAGGTCGGATTTCCCCGCAAGGGGGAGGTCGGGTGTATCAGGCAGCTATGCTGCCACCCTTCCGCTCTGCGCAGCGGTGCGTGTATTGTTTGGACTTTAGCCCCGTACAATTCTGCGGGTGTACCCCGACGTTTTAATGGTTTTTATGACTGGATTTATGGATTCACAAACCCAACTATTGGTTGTTCGCCCAAGCGGTATCTCAAGCCTCGACACCGTCGCCGAGGAGATCCCCATCGCCTTCGAATACAACGGCATCTCGCACACGGTGATGCTAGCCACGCCCGCCGACCTCGAAGACTTCGCGCTGGGCTTCAGCCTGACCGAAGGCATCGTCGATAAGCGTAGCGAAGTGTTCGACATCGAAATCGAAGAAGCCGAAGCAGGCATCACCGTG
>JAGVNQ010000338.1 GCA_020053195.1 Sideroxydans sp. | reverse complement strand
TTATTTCAAATCCAACACATCCTGCATGTCGTACAGCCCGGCTTTGTTCTGTTGCAGATAGCGCGCGGCGCGTATTGCGCCCATGGCGAAGGTGGCGCGGCTGCTGGCTTTGTGGGTAATCTCGATGCGCTCGCCGATGCCCGCGTACAGCACGGTGTGGTCGCCCACGATGTCGCCGCCGCGCACGGTGGCGAAGCCGATGGTGGAAGGATCGCGTTCGCCGGTCACGCCGTCGCGCCCGTAAACTGCACACTCGGACAAGTCGCGCCCCAGCGTGCGCGCCACCACTTCGCCCATGCCCAGCGCGGTGCCGGAAGGCGCGTCAATTTTGTGGCGGTGGTGCGCTTCGATGATTTCGATGTCGTAACCGTTGGCTAATACGCGCGAAGCAGTTTCCAATAACTTGAACACCAGATTCACACCGACGCTCATATTTGGCGCGAACACGATGCCGATGTCGCGCGCCGCCGCCCCCAGTTGCGCTTTTTGCTGCGCGTTAAAACCGGTAGTGCCGATCACCATATTCACGCCGTGTTGGCGGCAAATTTCCAGATGGCGCAGCGTGCCTTCGGGGCGCGTAAAGTCGATCAGCACATCCGCGCCTTTGAGCGCGGACTCCATATCGGCGCTGATTTTCACGCCCTCGGCCACCACATTGCCGAGCAGCGGACTGCCTTCGTATTCCAGCGCGGAAAACAATTCCAGATCGCTGGCCTGCGCCACACAATCCAGCAACACCTTGCCCATGCGTCCGCCGCAACCGGCGATGGCGATTTTAATTCTGGCCATTGCTCTTCTCCTGAGTCGGCACTACCGGCGCTTTGAGCGGCGTGGCATCGTCGATGCGCACCAGCAGTCTATTCTCAAAATACAACGTCAGCCGCTGGTTTTCCACCGTCTTGCCTTGCTGATCCAGACGATAAATATAATCCCAGCGGTTGGCGTGATACAGGTCGTTGATGAGCGGCGCGCCAAGCGCAGCCTTGATTTGCGTCTGCGACATGCCGACCCTGATTTTGTCGCGCATGTCCTGCGTGATGAGATTGCCCTGACGGATCTCGATCTTGTGCGGGGTGAACGTGGGAGCATAGGAAGACAAATTACTGCACGAGGCAAGCAACAGGGAAACAAAAATAAGCAGAATACGCATGGAGTTTTATTCTCGATCAGGTTGTTACAAAACAGCGCGCATGATACCTCAAGGCCACCTCACTAAAGTCAAACTTCGTCGCAATACTGCGTTGCTCACAATTAATTGCTCCTTACATATCAATCATATGCCGCGTCGCAATTAATTGTTCGCGCCTTGTCTTGCTTAGAATTTTGAATTTATTGCGGCGGCCTCAAGCCGCGCTGCCCAACATTTCCGCCGCGTGCTGGCGTGTGGTTTCGGTTATTTTCGTACCGCCCAGCATGCGCGCGATTTCTTCCACGCGCTGTTCGCCGTCCAGCACCTTAATGTGGCTCAGGGTCGTGCCGTTGCTCACAGCCTTGCTCACTTGCCATTGCTGGTCGGCCTGCGCCGCCACTTGCGGCAGATGGGTGACGCACAACACCTGATGGCGCTTGCCCAATTGTTTGAGCAAGCCGCCGACGATCTCCGCCACGCGCCCGCCGATGCCGCTGTCCACTTCATCGAAGATCAGCGTCGGCACGCTGGCGGCGCTGCTGGCGGCGACCTGAATCGCCAGACTGATGCGCGACAATTCACCGCCGGAAGCCACTTTCGCCAGACTGCGCAGCGGAGACCCCTGGTTGGCGGCAACCTGCAATTCCACGCTTTCCAGACCGTGCGCGTTGCCTTCGGCCAGCGGCAACAGCGCCACAGCGAACTGCCCGCCCTGCATGGCCAGCGTTTGCATGGCGGCAGTGATTTCGCCGGATAGTTTTTTCGCGGCGACGGTACGCGCCGCACTCAATTTCTTCGCTGCCGTT
The DNA here is from genome assembly GCA_020053195.1 of Sideroxydans sp. Classification (GTDB taxonomy): domain Bacteria; phylum Pseudomonadota; class Gammaproteobacteria; order Burkholderiales; family Gallionellaceae; genus Sideroxyarcus. The sequence goes on along the minus strand of JAGVNQ010000338.1, from coordinate 9,339 downwards.
TGATATGCGCCCTGCGCTGCCGCTTCCTGCTTGCTCAGCTCGGCCATGTCGGCACTGCCGCCCAACTCATCCAACCGCGCCGCGATGTCCGCCAGCGTTTGCGGCAACAGCTCCGGCTTGACGCGGTATTTGCGCGCGGCTTCGGTCACGTCGGCGATGCGCTGTTCCTGCGCGCGCATCTGCTGCGGATCGGCATCCAGCTTTTCCTGATAGTGGCGCAGCACATACACCGCTTCCTGCAATTCGTTTTGCGCGCTTTCCAGAATGGTCAGCGTGTCTTGCAGCGAGCTGTCGAATTCCAGCCCGCCGCGCAGCCGCGCCACCAGCGCATTGAGTTGCGCCAGACACGCGGTGTCCGCTTCGCTCAACACATCCACGCCGAACTGCGCCGTCTCCAGCAAACTGGTCGCATGCGACAAACGCGCGTGGTCGGCCAGCAAACTTTCCCACTCGACCACGGCAAAATTCAGCGTATCCAGTTCGCGCCGCTGAAACACCAGCAGCTCGCGCTCGGCGGCGACCGCTTCGGCATTCTGCTGCAACTGCGTGCGACGGCGATGCAGGGTTTGCCACGCTTTGAAATGTTCGGCGACTTGTGCGCAGTCTTTGGACAGACCCGCATGGCTGTCCAGCAACTCGCGTTGCGCATAGTCGCGCAACAAAGACTGATGCGCGTGCTGGCCGTGGATGTCGAGCAGGAAATCGGCGGCAGCGCGCAGTTGTTGCAGCGTGGCGCTGCTGCCGTTGATGAAACCGCGCGAACGTCCACCCGCGTCCAGCGTGCGGCGCAACAGGCACACGCCTTCGTCGGCCTCCAGTTCCTGTTCGCGCAGCCAGTTTTGCACTTGCGGCAAAGCGGCGATGTCGAATTCGGCAGCAATCTCGGCGCGCTCGCAACCAGCGCGCACCATGCCCGCATCACCGCGTTCGCCCAAGGCCAGCGACAGCGCGTCGATCAAAATGGATTTGCCCGCACCGGTTTCGCCGGTCAGCGCGGTGAAGCCGGCAGTGAAGTCGAGTTCGAGAGACTCGACGATGACGAAATCGCGGATGGATAGGAATTTGAGCATGAGTTTATTAAACCGTAATTAGCCACGGATCAACACGGATTAACACAGATAAAACCGTTGGGCACAAAGCCGCAATAGAGTAATCCATGGTTTATCCGTGTTTCATCTGTGTTCATCCGTGGCTGAAATGCTTTTTACAACGTCTGGTTCCACAACAATTTTTCGCGCAGGGTGTGGTAGTAGCTATGCCCCTCTGGATGCAGCAGGAATGCGGGTTGGGCGAAGCGCGTGACGAGAATCTTGTCATGCAGTTCGAGATCGAAATTGGTGTGGCTGTCGTAGCGCACGCAGATGTCGCCGGAGCGGTGCATCAGCAGTTCCAGCTCGGAACTGCCCTTGACCACGATGGGGCGGTTGCTCAGGGAGTGCGGGCACACGGGAACCAGTTGCAACACATCCAGACCGGGATGCAGGATAGGCCCGCCTGCCGACATGGCATACGCGGTCGAACCGGTCGGGGTAGAAATAATCAGGCCGTCCGCACGCTGGTTGTAAAGATATTCGCCGTCGATGCGCACTTCAAATTCGACCATGCTGCTGATGGTGCTGCGGTGTACCACCACCTCGTTGAACGCCAGCCCGCTGAAAATCTCCTTGCCTTCGCGCACCACACGCGCCGACAGCAACAGGCGTTGCTCGGTGACGAACAATCCGTCCAGCATCGCTTCGATACCGTGCAACATCGTGCCCATACTTAAATCGGTCAAAAACCCCAGCCGCCCCTGGTTCACGCCGACGATGGGAATACCGTGCGGCGCAAGCATGCGCGCGATGTTGAGCATGGTGCCGTCGCCACCGATGACCACCGCCAGATCGACCGTGCCCGCGATCTCTTCCAGCGTGAGCGCTTCAAACGGATGATTCTGGAGATGTTCGGCGGACAGCGCATCCACCACCACCCGCACCCCGCGCGCCGCCAGAAAATCGCCCAGCAAACGGATAGGCGCAGCCACGTCGAGAGACTTCTGCTTGCCGATGATGGCGACGGTTTGGAATGGGAATTTCATGGGGGGCGATTAAACCATATCGGCGGGGCAATCGCCACGAGACGACAGCCGCCCCGCCCTGTTATCGTTCATGCGATGCCGTACCACACACCCCGACCTGCGCCGTTCTGCCGCAAATATCCGGCATCGCACAATTTGCTTAAATGGAGTTTAATCGTGTTGCGGTTGGCACCGGTGATGGCGACGGCATCGGCAACGGTAATGCGTCCGCGCGTTTTGGCAAGCTCGATCAGCTTCAGCGAGAGTTCCGGCAAGGTGGCGAGTATGAGCTTTTCATTTTCGACTTTGGCTTGCAACCGGTTGACTTGCGACAGCAGCGCGCGCAGGAAAAACAGCGTCCAGGGCTGCCAGTCCGGTGCTGCGGTGCGTATCGAGCTCTGCGTCTGGCGCAGCGCCAAGTAATAGCCCTGTTTGTTTTGCTCGACAATACTTTCCAGAGAGCTGAACGGCACATAGACATAACCTGCTTGTATCAGCAGCAGCGTGGTTAGCACACGCGACAAACGTCCGTTGCCGTCCTGAAACGGATGGATTTCGAGGAAGACCACGACGAATATCGCAATAGCAAGCAGCGGATGCACACTATCGGTTGAGCGAATTTCCCGATACCACGCGAGAAGTTCCGCCATCAATCGCGGCGTATCAAACGGCGTGGCCGTCTCAAAAATGACCCCGAGTTGCTTGCCGTTTTCATCGAATGCAGCAACGCTGTTGGAAGTGGTTTTGTAGCTGCCGCGATGCCACGCATCTTTATCGCTATACACCAGCAGATCGCGGTGGAGTTGCTGAATATGATTTTCGGTGACAAGAAGGTGTTCCCACGAGCTGAAAACCAGCTCCATCACTTCGGCATATCCCGCCACTTCCTGCTCATCACGGGTGGCGAAAGAACGAATCTCCAAGCGGGCAAGCAAGGTTTCAACTTCCCGGTCTGACAGTTTGCTGCCTTCGATACGAGTAGAGGAGCCAATGCTCTCGATGGTCGCCACGCGCCGTAGCGCCCGCAAGCGTTCCGGCGCAAGCGTGCCCAAAGCACGCCACGCACCTTTGAACTCGTCGATCTTTGCGACCAGATTGAGAATATCGGCGGTGATTGAAAGAGTATGGATATTTAGCATAGCCATTACTCTATCCATTTATATCCAATTTTCAAGAGGAATTTGCAGAAGGAACTCTTTTTGCGCATGCAGTTGCGAATTCACCTCGAAGAGGTTCTTGCACCCTATGGGTGTTCAACACACCTTCGCGCCAAGCCGCGCCAATAGGCGATCTACATGATGCATTCGATGTAGATGCCCGTATTTACTGCCTTCAGCGCAAGGAGAGTTTTGAAAAATCGCTCAAACCGTAAAAATTGTCTCCTCTTTCACCCGATACCAGGCCGCATACAGCGCGGGCAAAAACAAACAAGTCAGCAGCGTCGCCACCACCAATCCGCCCATGATGCTGACTGCCATCGGCCCCCAGAACACCTGGCGGGTGAGCGGGATCATGGCGAGGATGGCGGCGGAGGCGGTGAGCACGATGGGGCGGAAGCGGCGCACGGTGGAGCCGATGATGGCTTCCCATTGCGATTTGCCGTCTTCTTCGTCTTGCCGGATCTGATCCACCAATATCACCGAGTTGCGCATAATCATGCCGGCCAGCGCGATGAAGCCGAGGTTGGCGACGAAGCCGAACGGCACGTGGAATACCAGCAGCGCCAGCGCCACGCCGATCAAGCCCAGCGGTGCGGTGAGCAGCACGATCACGGTGCGGCTGATGCTGTGCAACTGCATCATCAACAGAGTAATCACGCCGACCAGCATCAGCGGCATCACCGCCATGATCGCGGTTTGGCTCTTGGCTGATTCTTCCACGCTGCCGCCCATTTCGATGCGGAATCCTGTGGGCAATCCGGCGCGCACTTCATCCAGTTGTACGTTCAGCAGCGCAGATGCGGTGGCGGGTTGCATCGCACCGTCCATATCGGCACGCACGGTCATGGTGGGCAGCCGGTTGCGTCGCCAGATGATGCCTTCTTCCAGCACCGGAACCAGTTTGGCGACTTGCGCCAGCGGCACATGGCGACCACCTGCCAACGGAATGTCGAGGTCGGGCAGACTGTTCAGCGATTTGCTGTCCTGCCCGCCGCCGCGCCACACCACGTCGATCAACTGGTCGCCCTCGCGATATTGGGTGAGCGCGATGCCGTTGAGCCAACCTTGCAGTGCCTGCGCGATTTCCTGACTGGAGGTGCCGAGTTGGCGCGCCCTGTCCTGATCGACTTCGACGCGCAGGCTTTTCACTTTGTCGTTCCAGTCGAAATTGACGTTTTGCAAATTGGTGTTGGCGCGCATCAAATCGGCTACTTGCCCGGAGATTTCGCGCAGCTTGCTCAGATCATCGCCCATCACGCGGAATTGCACCGGATAACCGATGGGCGGGCCATTCTCCAGACGCACCACACGCACGCGGATGTCGGCGAATTCGTCGCTGGCAAATTTTTCCTGCAAGCGGCGTTTGAGGTCTTCGCGCGCCGCCAAATCTTTGGTGACGATGACGAACTGGCCGAAGTTATCGGCGAACAATTGCTGATCCAGCGACAGGAAGAAACGCGGCGCGCCGTTGCCGATGTAGGACGAAAAGGTTTCCACCGCCGCATCGTCTTTCAGCAAGGCTTCGATACGTTTGACTTCATGCGTGGTGGCCTTGAGCGACGCGCCCTGCGGCAACCACACATCCACCATCATTTCCAGACGGCTGGCCGAGGGGAAAAATTGTTTCTGCACGAACTTGCCGAAGGCGGCCATGGACAGCACGAAGATCAGCACGGTCGCGCCAATCACTTTCCAGCGATTGCGCAAACACCAGGTCAGCAGCGCGCGAAAAATGCGGTAGAACGGCGTGTCGTAAATGTCATTGCCATGCTTTTGCGCCTTGGCGATGAGCGCTTTCGGGTCAAGCAATTTGTAGCCGATGTATGGCGTGAACACCACCGCCACCAGCCACGAGGTCACCAGCGCGATGGTCACCACCTGAAAAATTGAAATGGTGTATTCGCTCGCCGCTGATTTGGAAAATCCCACCGGGGTGAAGGCCACGGCGGTAATCAATGTGCCGGTCAACATCGGAAACGCGGTCGAGGTGTAGGCAAAGGTTGCCGCCTTGAACCTGTCCCAGCCCTGCTCCATTTTTACCACCATCATTTCCACCGCGATGATGGCATCGTCCACCAGCAAGCCGAGCGCGATGACCAGCGCACCGAGCGAAATGCGCTGCAAATCTATGCCCAATATTTTCATGGCGAAAAAAGTGATTGCCAGCACCAGCGGAATCGACAGCGCCACCACCATGCCGGTGCGCATACCCAAGCTCAGGAACGACACCGCCAGCACGATCAGGATCGCCTCGCCCAACGAACTCTCGAACAAATGGATGGAGCCTTCCACCACCTTTGGCTGGTCGGCCACGGTATGGACATCAACACCCACCGGCAATTCGTTAGTGATGCGCTGCATTTCTTTGCGCAGGTTTTCGCCCAGCGCAATCACATCGCCGCCTTTATCCATCACCACGCCCACGCCGATGGCGGGCTGTCCGGCGTAACGCATTTGCGGGCTGGGCGGATCGGTCAAGCCGCGACTGACGCGGGCGATGTCGCCCAAGCGGAAATGCTGGCCGTTCACCAGCAAGTCGGTGTTGCGCACGCGCTCCACGCTGTCGAAGCCGCCGCTCACGCGCATGCGGATGCGCGCGCTGTCGGTTTCGATAAATCCGGCGGGACTGACGGTATTTTGTTTTTGCAGCGCATCGGCCACTTGCAGCGGCGAAATGCCCAGCGAAGCCATCTTGTTCGGCGCAACGTCGATGAATATTTTTTCGTCCTGCACGCCGATCAGCTCGACGCGCTTCACATCTTTCACGCGGCGCAAGTCAAGCGCCATGCGCTCGGCGTAACGGCGCAAGGAAGCGAGGTCGTAACCATCGCCGGTCAGCGCGAAGATGTTGATCTGCACATCGCCGAATTCGTCATTCGGAAACGGCCCTTGCACCCCGGCGGGCAGTGTGTAATGAATGTCGTCCAGTTTCTTGCGCACCTGCCGCCACGACTCCGGCACTTCGGCTTTCGGCGTGTAATCCTTGAGCATGATGAACACCAGCGACTCGCCCGGCTTGGACGCGGAACGCAACACATCCACCCACGGTGTTTCCTGCAATTTCTTCTCGATGCGCTCGGTCAGCTCGCGCTCAACCTCCTGCGCCGTCGCCCCCGGCCACAAGGTGCGCACCACCATCACCTTGAAAGTGAAATTCGGGTCTTCCGCGCGTCCCAGACTGAGATAAGACAACACGCCCGCAATGCTCAGCGTGATGATGAGATACATCACCATCTGCTGATGCTTCAGCGCCCATTCGGAAAGGTTGGGGAGTTTCATTTATAAACCTTTCACCACAGAGACACAGAGGCACAGAGGCACAGAGGAAAAACAAAAACGAGACTGCGCGATTTCATGGAGACCAATATTTTTGAATTTCGCTTTTCTCTGTGTCTCTGTGTCTCTGTGGTGAATGTTTTTGAGGTTTTCATAACGCCTTACCGTTCTCAATAATCCTGATCTTCTCGCCCGCAGTAAGCTTGTGAACTCCCGCGCTGACAATACGTTCGCCCGCCGCGATGCCGCCGCTAATCAGCGCACCATCGTCGCGGTAAGCGGACACGGTGACCGGGCGCAACGACACGCTGCGATCCGCCGCGACTATCCACACCGCCGCCTTGTCGCCCTGCTGAAAAATCGCGGTGAGCGGCACGCGGTATTCGCGAGTTTGTTTGGCATCACTCTTTGCGCCAGCGTTGAGGCGCACGCGCGCCGTCATGCCCAGCGCCACCAGCGAGTGGCGCGTATCGAACGCCACGCGCGCCGCGTAAGTGCGGCTGGCGGCATCGGCGGCAGGCGAAATTTCGCGCACATGCCCGGCCAGAGTGCGCGATTTGCCGTTGTCCATATCCATTTCAATTTGCGCTTTCATGCCGACTTTGACGGTATTGAAGCGCGATTCGGGGATGGCGATGGCCACCTCGCGTTCGCCGTCTTGCGCCAGACGCAGCACCGGCTGCCCGGCGGCCACCACTTGTCCCACTTCGGCCAGCGTGGCCGACACCACGCCGCTGCGGTCGGAAAGCAAGCTGGTGTAATTCGCCTGATTGCGCGCCAGACCGGCTTGCGCGACGGCGGCTTTTAACGCGGTCTCTTTGGCATCCAGCGCGGATTGGCTGACGAAGCCTTTATCGCGCAGTTCGCGGAAACGCTTCACCTCGTCTTCGGCCAGACGCAACTGCGCTTCGGCGGCGCTTTGCTGCAAGCCGCTGTCGGCGGCATCCAGCCGTGCCAAAATTTGTCCGCTCTTCACTTTGTCGCCCACATCCGCCGAGCGTGCGACGATCTTGCCGCCTATGCGAAAGCCCAACACCGTCTCCAGACGCGCGCGCACTTCGCCGCTATACACATTGGACTGGCTTTCGCCCAGCGCGCCGACCACCATGGTGGAAGCGGGGCGTTCGATTTTGGCGGGTTCTTCGGCGGGCGGTTTGCTGCAAGCGGCCAGCGCGAGAGGGAATAGCAGAGCGAATAATTTATATTTAACGCCATAAAAAACATTGTCATTCCCGCGAACGCGGGAATCCAGTTGTTTGAAAATCCCCAGCGTAGCGGGACAAATCGTGGCTTGTCCGCTTCGCGGAGATGTTGTTTTTGCTGGATTCCCGCTTTCGCGGGAATGACGGGTTTTGGGATAATTTTGTTTCATTTCTTTTTCTCCGCGACCATCAGGCCGTTCAACAACAAATCAATATGCGTGCGCAAATAGGTTTCCGGGTCTTGTTTGCCACAATCGCACGGTCCAAACGAATAGCGCCAGATGGCCAGCATCAATTGCGGCGCGAGGATCACATCGACCGTCGTATCGACATCCATCGCGCGGAATTGCCTGGAGGTGATGCCCAGTTGCAGCACCTGGCGTATTAATCCGCGCCCGCGCATGACCACGTTGTCGTAATAAAACTGCGCCACTTCGGGGAAATTTCCCGCCTCGGAAATCATCAGCTTGGGGATACCGCCCAGATGCGTCGCGCCCACCAGCTCCCACCAGCGCAACAGCAGCGCTTCCAGCAACGCGCCCGCATCGCCGTCAAACTGCGACAACATCTCATCGCCCTGATCCAGCACCGGCAATATGCCCTGCTGGATCACTGCCTTGAACAACTCTTCCTTACTGGCGAAATACAGATACAGCGTGCCCTTGGACACCCCGGCATGCGCCGCCACATCATCCAGTTTGGTCGCGGCAAAACCGCGCTCGACAAACAAATCCAGCGCCGCCGCCATCAACTCGGCAGGCCGCGCTTCCTTGCGCCGCTGCCTGCACGGAGCATCGCAAATCTCGGTATTTTTCATAGGGAATAATTACTGACTGACTGGTCAGTAATGTAATTGACAGTGGCGCAACCTGTCAACAAGTCCTACTCCGGCGTGACAATCAATATCGACGGCACGGATACAGGGTCATGTAAGCGCAAGTAGTTATGCCCGATACCCGCCGTACCCAGCATCAGATTGGGCGTTTCGCCCGCACCGGAAACGCCGCACGGCCAAGGCAATTCGGGCTGGGCAAAATATTGGTAGCCTTCCCAGCCGATTTTTTCGGCGACCTGTCTCAACTCCGGGCGATTCAATTGTTGCGCGGCCATCAGCAGCAGTTCGGCATTGCCGCATGCGCCGTGGCAGAGGGAGAAATTGCCCATGCCGGGTGTCCACGGCAGGGACAGCGCGGCGGCGGTTGTCTGGATGGCGGCATCCATTTCCTTGCGTACTTCGCTGTCGCCGTCCAGCAACTCGTAGTTGCGCAAGCGCGACAAGCCTATGCCCGGTGCGCCGTGACACCACGCCATGTTGTACACGGGCGGCTGCTGTGCCGCGCCGGGGTTCATGATGCGCAGGTCGGGCCAGTTGTTGTAGGCTGGATTGAACAGGTGGCGTTCGTAGCGCAAGCCTTGCAACGCGCCGTCGCGGAAGCGGGCTTCGCCGGTGGCGCGGTGCAATTCCAGCAAGGCGGTGACCACGCCCGCCACGCCGTGAGAATGTCCGGTGAGATTTTTTTGTCCGTCCACTTGCATGGTGTCCCACGACCAGCCATGTTCGCTTTGCATTGCAGTCTGGAGCAGGTGGTCGCCGTGCGCTGTCGCCGTTTCGATGAAGTCGGCGCGGCCATGGGTGAGTCCCAGC
>JAGVNQ010000120.1 GCA_020053195.1 Sideroxydans sp. | reverse complement strand
GGGAATCCAGCAAAGAAAACATTCCGCGAAGCGGACAAGAGCTTGGTTATGTCCCGCTTCGCGGGAAGTATTTAATCAACTGGATTCCCGCTTTCGCGGGAATGACGTGCTACTTCATTCGTGCCGGATCAATAGTATTTCCGAACAACAAATGCACAAGGCAATAATCATGAGCACGGTCGAGCAAGTGTTAATCGAGAAAATCAGGCAACTTCCACCGCAACAGTTTGCCGAGGTGGAAGACTTTGTGGAATTTCTGGCAGACAAAGCCAGCAAGCGCGCGGCGATTGACCGCTTGCTCTCAATCGCTCCGGCGATGGAAGCCGCAGGCGTAGAGCCAATGACCGAAGAAGAAATCGCCGCCGAAATTAAAGCGGCCCGAGCTGAACGCCGCGCTCAAAAATACAAATCTCCGGTTTTTCAAAACACACCTGCCCGTAGAAGCGCATGGATAGGGCATCTTCATCAATCGCATGACGTAGATCGCCTATCCATGCGCCTTCCCGCGATGATGTGTTTTTTAAAATAAAACAGGAGCGATTTTTTGCCGGGCGAGAATCAGAATTGAAAATGCTGTTGAGTTTCGCCATGACGATGAACCGATGCCGATGGGCAGCCTTGTTTACAATTCCCGCAAATGAAATTCGCATAGAATAACGCCATCCTCAAGGAGAGCGGCTTTGCAACACCATTCATTGACCCCGGAAAAATTGCAGTCTGCTGTGGCTCGCATCGTCGCCAATAGCTGCTCGCCTACGCGGGTGATTTTATTCGGCTCGCAAGCGCGCGGAGACGCTGGCAAAGATTCAGACCTCGACCTGATGGTCGTTGAGCGTGAATTGCCGGATAAGGCTGCGGAGTATCTGCGCCTGAAAGCGGCCATCGGGCGAATCGGCGTGGGTGTGGATTTGCTGCTTTATTCCGAGGCAGAGTTTGATCGCCGCAGCCAAGTGCCGGGCACGGTTTCCTACTGGGCGAAAAAAGAAGGCAAAGTCTTGTATGACACCGCAGCGTGAGGAGGCCGAGCGTTACCTGCGCCTCGCCCGCCGTGACGAGGCAGCATTTCTCGCCTTGTTAAATTCTCCAACGGTGGACTTCTCTGTAGCTTGCTTTCATGCCCAGCAATCCGTCGAAAAATCGCTGAAAGCAGTCATGTTCCTGCACGGACTGGAGTTTCGCCGCACACACGATCTGGAAGAACTATCCGGTACGCTGGCGGATGCGGGAGTCAACATTCCGCTGGAAGCAACGGAATTGCGCCGCCTGACACCTTATGCCGTAGAGTTCCGCTATGACGATGAACCGATGCCGTTGGTCACGCCAGAACAGGCGATTGCGTACACTGCACGGGTGCTGGCATGGGCAGATGAAGCGTTGAAAAACGCCCCGTAATGAATCAATCAAGTCTGAATATCCAGACCCAGAGTCAAAAAGCACGACTTGACCCCGCCACTCCGTTGAGCATCAAAAATCTAGGTCTATAAATATGAGAGATAGCGAATACTTGTTCTCCAAGATTAGCTGGTTCGACGTGGAAAGACACCAGTTGGAAGAGATGCGCAAGGCTGTTGCTGCCATGGAGGGGAATCGCTTGCTCAATACATCAGTAGACGATCTTGCTGCCTACTTTGAGCAGAAGTTCCAAATTGAAATTCCGTCACTTCTCACAGAGGAGATAATCGTCGACCAACGGGAAACGAAGATTGATGTCAGTCGTGATCATAACCGGATGATCTTTGATCGCAGCAGCCCCTTCCACATTACTGGCACCGAAATAGAAGTAGAGATACCGTTTACAGGTGAAGCTGAGGCATTTAAGGTGCAACCAACCTCATTCACAATGAACCCCCCTCGTGCGGAGGTGCGGGGAAATGTTCTCATTTTGCACATCGTTGGAACTGACCTCAACGCCGACAGGGTGCGCACTGAGATTAATCAAACGGTCAACGAGATACAGCGACATCTCACTACACTTCGCGTAAATGCAGCAGGTTTGCATACGCAACTACCAAATCAGACACGATCAACCATAGAATCGCGTCGTCAAAAGTTGCTTGCCGACCGCAACCTTGTTGGAGGTCTAGGGTTTAAGATGAAAGCGCGTCCTGAGTCGCAACAAACATTCGTAGCACCCGAGGTACGGAAGAAAATTGCGCCTTCTCTTCCTTCGGCGAATTCATCTCCATACAAACCCGAGCCAACCCTTTCCAACGCTGACTATGAACACATCCTCGGTGTTCTTCAGAACATGGTCGAAGTAATGGAACTCAGCCCTTCGGCATTCGTGGCTATGGATGAAGAGTCGATCCGTTCACATTTCTTGGTCCAACTAAATGGCCACTACGAAGGCCAGGCAACTGGAGAGACCTTCAACTATGGGGGCAAGACGGACATTCTGGTTCGGTCTGAGGGGCGAAACATCTTCATTGGCGAGTGCAAGTTCTGGTCGGGGCCAAAGATGCTCACCGACACAATCGACCAATTGCTGGGTTACACATCTTGGAGAGACACAAAGGTGGCTGTAATTATTTTCAACCGAAACAAGGATTTTTCGCGAGTGCTGACAGCCATTTCAGAAACGGCGAAAACACATACCAACTTCAAGCGCGAGTTAGCTGGCTCAACCGAGACTGTCTTCCGATATTGTTTTTCTCACAAGGACGACAGGAATCGAGAGCTGTTTTTATCGATCCTAGCCTTTGATGTACCGCAGGCGACCACACACTAAATCCCACAAACAAAACAAAGAAGGGTGCGTTTCCGCACCCTTCTTTGTTTTCATTTTTCGGCGCGAATAAATTCGCCCCTACCAACCCTCGAATCAGGTGTACTGAATCTCCACCAGCGTTTCATCCGGTGCGACGCTGTCGCCCTTTTTGACGTGGACGCTGATGACTACGCCGCTGTGCGGTGCCTGAATTTCGTTTTCCATTTTCATGGCTTCGATGACCAGTACGCCGTCGCCTGCTTCGACGGTGTCGCCGACTTTGACTTTGACATCGACGATGGTGCCGGGCATGGCGGTGGTGACGCAGCCTTCATGCGTCGGGCGCGGACGGCTGGATTCGGCTTCGGGTTTGGCGGCTTTTTTCTTGCCGTTGCTCTGTCCGCCGGACACTTCAATTTCGCTCAGTGTTTCGACGATGACTTCTTCCGAGATGCCATCGACGGAAACGTAGAACGGGCGTTGGGTTTCGCCGTGGTGTCCGCTACCGGTGAGTTTAATGTGGAAGGTTTCGCCGTGCAGGGTGACTTTAAATTCGTTGGGCGCATAACGCTCGGAAGCGGTGGCGGCAGCTTCACGGGTCAGCAACTGTTCGGGCTTGAGCGTGTTGGCGTTGCGTTCTTGCAGAAAGGTTTTGCCGATGTCGGGGAACATGGCGAAGGTGAGCACGTCTTCTTCGCTCTTGGCGAAGGTTTCGCTATCGGCGATGAGTCGGCCCATTTCGTTTTCCAGCAAATCCGCCGGGCGGCAGGTCACCACTTCTCCATCGCCGACCGCCAGTTTCCTGACTTCTTCGTTAACCTTACCCGGCGCTTTGCCGTAATGGCCGAGCAGGTAGTTTTTCACTTCGTTGGTGACGGATTTGTAGCGCGCTCCGGTCAGCACATTCAACACAGCCTGCGTACCGACAATTTGCGAGGTTGGCGTGACCAGCGGCGGGTAGCCCATGTCTTCGCGCACGCGCGGAATTTCGTCCAGCACTTCGTTCATGCGCGGCAGCGCGTCCAACTCTTTCAGTTGGTTGGACAGGTTGGAGATCATGCCGCCGGGCACGTGGTTGACCAGCACGCGCGAATCCACTCCGGTGTGCGCGCTTTCAAACTGCCAGTATTTTTTGCGCACTTCGGTGAAGTAGGCGGTGATTTCCTGCAACGCGCCGAGGTCGAGGCCGGTGTCGTAAGGCGTGCCTTGCAACGCGGCGACAACGCTCTCGGTCGAGGGATGGCTGGCTCCTTCGCCGAAGGAAGAGTTGCAGGTATCCAGAATGGTCGCGCCCGCTTCCACCGCTTTGAGGAAACACATGCCAGACAAACCGGAGGTGGCATGGCTGTGCAGGTGGATAGGAATATTGATCGCGGCGCGCAAGGCGGTGACCAGTTCAAACGTGGCATAAGGCGTGAGCAGACCAGCCATGTCTTTGATGCAGATGGTGTCGCAACCCAGCGCTTCCAGCTCGGCGGCCAGCAGCACGAATTGCGGAATGTCATGCACCGGGCTGGTGGTGTAGCTGATGCAGCCTTCGGCGTGTTTGCCCGCCTTCTTCACGGCTTCGATGGAGACGCGCAGATTGCGCATGTCGTTCATCGCGTCAAAGATACGGAACACGTCGATGCCGTTGCTGGCGGATTTCTTGACGAATTCGCGCACCACGTCGTCGGAATAATGGCGGTAGCCGAGCAGGTTTTGACCGCGCAACAACATCTGGATGCGGGTGTTGGGCAAGGCTTTGCGCAATATTCTGAGGCGCTCCCACGGGTCTTCTTTGAGGAAGCGCACGCAGGAATCGAAAGTGGCTCCGCCCCAGGCTTCCAACGACCAGAAGCCGATGCTGTCCAGCTTGGAACAGATGGGCAGCATGTCGTCAGTGCGCATGCGCGTGGCGATGATGGATTGATGGCCGTCGCGCAGGACTAACTCGGAAATGTGGGTCTTTGCCATGGTATTAACTTAAAAAGTGAGGTTAAAATTAAATGCCTTCGTGTGCCGCAATCGCCGCCGCAATGGCCGCCGCACGCAACTCCGGCGGAATCTTGGTAACGTATTCGATCAGCTCCGGGTGCGATTCCACGAACGAGGTGTTGAATTTTCCGCTCCTGAAATCGGGGTGCTGCAATATTTCCTGATAATACGGGATGGTGGTTTTGACCCCGTAAACCAGCATGTCGTTGAGCGCGCGGCGACCGCGTTCGACCACGCCTTCCCACGTCAGCGCCCAAACGGTGAGTTTGGCGCACATCGAATCGAAATACGGCGGGATGATATAGCCGCTGTACATGGCCGCGTCGATACGCACGCCCGGACCGCCCGGCGCGTAATAACGCGTGATCTTGCCGAAGCTGGGCAGGAAGCCGTTTTTCGGGTCTTCCGCGTTGATGCGAAACTCCATGGCGAAGCCGCGAAACTTCACATCTTCCTGTTTGTATTGGATCGGCAAACCGTCGGCGATGCGGATCTGTTCCTGCACCAGGTCGATGCCAGTGATAGTTTCCGTCACGGTATGCTCGACCTGAATGCGCGTGTTCATTTCCATGAAATAAAAACTGTCATCCTGATCGAGCAAAAACTCGACCGTGCCCGCGTTTTCATATCCCACGGCTTTGCACGCCTTGACCGCCAGATTGCCGATATATTCGCGCTGCTCCGGGGTGATCTGCGGCGATGGCGCAATCTCGATCAGCTTCTGGTTGCGGCGCTGGATGGAACAATCGCGCTCGAACAAATGGATGGCGTTGCCGTGACTGTCGCCCAGCACCTGCACCTCGATGTGCTTGGGATTCACCACGCACTTTTCCATAAACACTTCCGGCTTGCCGAACGCCTTGCTGGCTTCCGAAATCACCCGCTCGTAATTGCCGAGCAACTCTTTTTCGTTATCGCAACGGCGAATACCGCGCCCGCCGCCGCCGTTGGTGGCTTTGAGCATCACCGGATAACCGATTTGCTGCGCCAGCACGCGCGCTTCTTCCACATCGGCCAGATTGCCTTCGCTACCCGGCACGCAGGGAATCCCGGCGGCGATCATGGCATTGCGCGCCTGAATCTTGTCGCCCATCTGGCGAATTACGTCAGAACTGGGGCCGATGAACTTAATGTCGCGGCGCGCGCAAATCTCCGCCAGCTCGGGATTCTCAGAAAGAAAACCGTAGCCGGGATGCAGCGCATCGCAACCCGAAGTCACCGCGATATTGACGATGTTATGCGCATTGAGATAGCCGGAAACCGGCTCGGAACCGAGGTGGTAGGCTTCGTCCGCTTTTTTGACGTGCAACGCGTGGCGATCTGCATCCGTATAAATGGCGACCGACTTGATGCCCATTTCCGAGCAAGCGCGCACGATACGAACTGCAATTTCCCCCCGGTTGGCGACGAGTATTTTTTTAATCACTGGGTATATCCAATATTAGTTCGACACGCAACCTGCGAATTGTAACATCCGAGCCAGTTTAGTAAACCTGCCTTGACTGGGGCTTCTCAGACTTTCCGCCCGAATTTTCCAAAAAAGCAAATACATACCTTGCCCGCAAGGCAGTAAATACGGGCTTCTGCAAAGGTTACATCACGTAGATTGCCTATTGACGGGCGTTGCGGGACAGATGACTATTGAAAGTAACTTATTTGAACTGCCTTCTGAGAATCCCCCACTGCTGCGGCCATTGCGCCATCGGGTCGCGGGTGTAGCCGCTTTTGCCGAACTGGTTCCAGCGTCCGACGACGTAGCACAGCAGCAGGTTGGCGTGGGAGACGATGTCGGCATCGGCATCCAGTTTGCCTTGGGTGGTGGCGATGCGCAGCGATTGTTTGAGGGTGGTTTCGATGCGATCGAGGAATTGGTTGATGCGTTGTTGCAGGCGTTCGTCTTCGTTCACCAGCGCGTCGCCGATCAGCACGCGCGTCATGCCGCGATTCTTCTGGGCGAAGCCGAGCAGCAAGGCGAGGATGCCTTCCACTTGTTTCAGGCCGTCCTGCTCTTCGGTGGCGATCTTGTTGACCAGTCCGAACACGGTCTGCTCGATGAATTCGATCAGGCCTTCAAACATTTGCGCTTTGCTGGCGAAGTGGCGGTACAGCGCCGCTTCGGACAACTCCAGCCGCGCCGCCAGCGCCGCCGTGGTGATCTTCTCGCCCTTGGGCTGCTCCAGCATCTCGGCCACGGTTTGCAGGATTTGCAGTTTTCTTTCGCCCGGTTGTTTGGTTGCCATTTTTATTCCCCTTAACAATTTCGCCACATTCGTAGGGTGGGCACGTTTCTTGTGCCCACGCG
>JAGVNQ010000097.1 GCA_020053195.1 Sideroxydans sp. | reverse complement strand
GTGTTCACGGTTTGAAAAAAATCGTCGGGATAAATCCCGACCTACAAAGGCGCGAGGTTCGTGGGTAGGGGTTTCAAAAATTTCATCGCAGGGAGATGACCGTCCAGCCGTGCTCTTCCGCGTGTTTGCGCAAGGTGACATCGGGATCAACGGCGACCGGATTTTTGACTTTTCCCAGTAGCGGCAGATCGTTCATGGAATCGCTGTAGAACCACGATTGTTCAAAACTATCCCAGCCCCAGCCGTGCTCTGCCAGCCAGCTTTCCATGCGCGTCACTTTGCCTTCGCGGAAGCTGGGCACACCGGCCACTTGTCCGGTGAATTCGCCGTCGATTTCTTCGGGGTCGGTGGCGATTAAATTTTCGATGCCGAATTCGCGCGCGATAGGGGCGGTGACGAAGCTGTTGGTGGCGGTGACGACCACGCAGATGTCGCCCGCCGCCTTGTGTTGCGCCACCAGCTCGTGCGCTTTCAAACCCATCATCGGGCGCACTTTGATGCGCATAAAATCTGCGTGCCATTCGTCCAGCACTTTGCGCGCGTGGCGCGACAGCGGCTTCAACTGAAAGTCGAGAAACTCGTGGATGTCCAGCGTGCCCGCTTTGTATTGTTCGTAAAACGCGAGGTTTTTCGCTTCGAACAATTCGCGATCGAGCACGCCCTGCTCGACCAAAAATTGCGACCACTCAAAATCGCTGTCGCCGCTCAACAAGGTATTGTCCAGATCAAATAAAACCAGATTCACTTTCATTTCCTTCATAAACCCAATAATTCGTTACACCCCAAACCCCCTCCAACTCCCCCTTGTCAGGGGGAGAGCAGACTCTGCTCCTCCCCTGACAAGGGGAGGTTGGGAGGGGTTTGAGTCTATTGAACTATCCTGAATCAAAACCGATAAGGCATCACCCACTACCGCTCAGAAGTTAAAGCCAAGCTCGATCTCTGGACCGGAAAAAGAGGTTCTGAAATCAGATTGAAATGCCCCGGCGGAACCATTTATTTCCCATTTAGCGTAACCCGCACGTAACTCGATGCTCTCGCCCAACGCCTGGGTGAGCAAAAGTTCATAGCGACCGAGACTGCTGATGCCGGTATCGACATCATCGAAAGAAATTCCCGAACTGAACCCGGCCAAACGCAGTTGCAAAGTGGTCGTGGGACGGGCGCGCCAGATGATCGCCGCGCCATAGTGCAATCCCAGATCAATGAATTGATCGGATGCGCTCTGCGTCGCGGTGGTCAAATCCATGCCCAGCGAAGCGCGCGCCAGCCCTCCCGATAACTCGAAGCCTATCTTGCGGTCATTCGGGAACTTGCGCCAGCGATAAGCCAGACTGGAATAATTGAAATCGAATTCATTGTGAATCGTCTCTGGCGAGGGAATTATCACACCGCCCATCATCACTTGCCCTGACACCAGCTTCTGGTCGCCATTGCCTTGCGCCTTGGAAAATCCGAGTTCGATCGCGCTACCGGACTGATAGGCGGACGGGTTTGAATTGTCATCTTCCAGACTGACTCCCAAGCGTATCGACGGAACGGACACTTTCGGATCATCCACCTTGATTGTGGTCGGCGTGGCGCAACCCGCCAGCATCAAGATAGCTGAGACCCCGCACACCCATTCCGCCACCACCATCTTGCGCATCCGCACCGCTTGAGAAAATTCAAAGCTCATATACCCCCCTTTTATATTTATTGTCCGCCGGTCATTCCGGCTGACGTGTTGCAAATTCTAGCATCATCACTTCTTTCAACAGCGGCACGCTGGCCGCACGTTTCAAGCGCAAACAATGCTCATCCAACGCATTCAAAGTTTGCAGCAGCGCGGGTAAATCGCGCCGTCCGTGGCGCAGCAAATAGGTGGTGACTTCGGGCGGCAAGCCGAAGCCGCGCGCATGTGCGTGCTGGCGCAGGGCTTCGGTTTTTTCTTCGTCGTTCAGCGCGTGTAGCTGATACACCAAGCCCCAGCCCAGGCGGGTGCGCAAGTCGTCGCGCAATTGCAAAAACGCGGGTGCTTGTGTGCCGCTGACCAGCAGCAGGCCGCCGTTCTCGCGCTGGCGGTTATACAAAGCAAACAGTTCGATTTGCGCCGCATCGTCCAGTTGTTCCACTTCATCCACCGCCACCATCTGCGCGGCTGGCGGCACGACACCAGCGGCATAAACTGCGTCCAGCCCAGATGCGCGTGTCCGCTCGACGGCGGCTTGCAGCAGATGACTTTTACCGCTGCCCGTTTCGCCCCAAATAAAAACGCTGCTGCCGCCCGCCATGTCGCGCAGTGCGGCGAGCAATTCCGCGTTGCGTCCGGCCACAAAATTATCCAGCGAGGGAATCCAATCGGGGGCGATGCCCAACAACATCTGGCTCATGGTTTGTTGTACATAGTGCTCGTCAGATAACGCCGGTGCGCATGGCGCAGCAGCACCAGCGAAATGGCGGCCATGGGCAAGGCCAGCAGCACGCCGAAGAAACCGAACAGTTGGCCGAAAGCGAGCAAAGCGAAAATCACCGCGAGCGGGTGCAAGCCGATACGCTGCCCCACCAGCCACGGCGTGACCAGCATGCCTTCGAGCAATTGCCCGACGGCAAAAACCACCCACACCAGCACCACATCACCAAACGCGGCAAACTGCATCAGCGCCGCGAGGGTCGCCAAACCGAGGCCGAGCATCATGCCGAGGTAGGGGATAAACACCAGCAGCCCGGTGATGATGCCGATGGGCAGCGCGAATTCGAGGCCGACCAGCCACAGCACCAGCACATAAAACAGACTCATCAGCAGCATCACAAAAAGTTGCCCGCGCAAAAATTCGGCCAGCACCACATCCACTTCGGATGCGATTTCGCTCACCTTGGCGTGCCAGTGACGCGGGATCAGGCCGTCCACCAACGCCAGCATTTCGTGCCAATCGCGCAACATATAAAACATCGCCACCGGAATCAGCAGCAGGCTGAGCAACTGCGCGAGGAACGCGCCGCCCGCGCCCAGCCACGGCATCAGGTTCACCTGCGCCCCGTCCGAACTCTGCCAGCGGCTGAACAAGGCGTTGCGCAAGGTGTTGAAATCCAGATCAAGCGTCACCCCGAACCATTGTTGCAACAGCGGCAACAGGCGCTCGCGCGCGGTGTCCAGCCATTGCGGCAGGCGTGCTATCAGCAGCGAAATTTCCTTTTCCAGCAGCGGCAGCATGATGAGCAGCAAAGTGACCAACGCCAGCAACAATCCCGTCATCACCAGCACCACCGCCAGCGTGCGCGGCACTTTTTTGGCGCACAGGCGCACCACCAGCGGGTTGCAGATATAGGCGAGGATGGCCGCCGCCACGAACGGCGCGAGGATGGGGGCGAGCAGGTATAACAGGCCGGTCAGGACAACAGTAACAGCCAGCCATTGCATGGCGACGAAGCGGGAAGGAGTCATTTCGGGTAAAATTCGCACTTAAATTTTGTGCCGCACTTTACCTTTTAGAAAGCGAGAACTCAACTTGAGCACCCCTTCCAATTCTCTTTCCTACCGCGATGCGGGTGTTGACATCGACGCGGGCGACCAATTGGTCGAGAACATCAAGCCGTTTGCCAAGCGCACCATGCGCCCCGAAGTGCTTTCGGGCATAGGCGGTTTCGGCGGTCTGGTGGAAATTTCCAAGAAGTATAAAGAGCCGGTACTGGTGTCCGGCACCGACGGCGTGGGCACTAAACTGAAACTGGCATTTGAACTGAACCGCCACGACACCGTGGGCATCGACTTGGTCGCCATGAGCGTGAACGACATTCTGGTGCAGGGCGCGGAGCCGCTGTTCTTCCTCGACTATTTCGCCTGCGGCAAGCTGGATGTGCCCGCCGCCACCGAAGTCATCAAAGGCATTGCCAAGGGTTGCGAAGATTCCGGTTGCGCCCTGATAGGCGGCGAAACCGCCGAGATGCCCGGCATGTATCCGGTGGGCGAATACGACCTCGCGGGCTTCGCGGTGGGCGTGGTGGAAAAATCAAAAATCATTACCGGCGACAGCATCGTCGCGGGCGACGTGGTGCTGGGACTGGCTTCCAACGGCGCGCACTCCAACGGCTATTCGCTGGTGCGCAAAATCATCGAGCGCAGCAAGCCCGACCTCAACGCCAAGTTCGACGGCGAACGCACGCTGGCCGATTGCATCATGGCTCCGACGCGCTTGTACGTGAAACCGCTGTTGAGTTTAATGGGACAAGTGACGGTGAAAGGCATGGCGCACATCACCGGCGGCGGCATCACCGAAAACGTGCCGCGCGTATTGCCGCAAAACGTGGTGGCGCAAATCGACAGCAAGACCTGGCAAATGCCCAAACTGTTCCACTGGCTGCGCGAAGGCGGCAATGTTGAAGCGCAGGAAATGTTCCGCACCTTCAACTGCGGCATCGGCATGGTGGTGGTGGTCAGCGCGCAAGAAGCGGATGCGGCGATCAAGCATCTGCAAGCCAGCGGCGAAAGCGTGTCGCGCATCGGTGTGATCCGCGCACGCAACGGCGACGAGCATCAGACGCAAGTGAGCTAAAACCAAACCTTTTATCCGCAGATTACACAGATTAAATTGATTAAAACCAAAAACAAGATTCAAGCGAACAAATGTCAAAATGGTTTTGCCTTTAATCTGTTTAATCTGCGGATAAAAAGTTTTTGACTTCGCATCCAACCCCAATGAAAAAAATCGTCATTCTTATTTCCGGTCTCGGCAGCAATATGCAGGCTTTGCTCGAAGCCAAGCTGCCGTGCGAGATCGCGGCGGTTATCAGCAACCGCGCCGATGCGCAGGGGCTGGAGATTGCCAAGGCGCACGGCATCGCCACCGCTGTGGTGGCGCACCGCGACTTTGCCGACCGCGCAAGTTTTGATGCGGCATTGGCTAAAGTCATCGACGGCTTCCAACCCGATTTGGTGGTGCTGGCCGGGTTCATGCGTATTCTGACCGACGGTTTCGTCGGGCGTTATCAGGGCCGTCTCATCAACATCCACCCTTCGCTGCTGCCCGCTTACGCCGGAGTGAACACGCACGAGCGCGCGTTGAAAGACGGCGTAAAAATCCACGGCTGCACCGTGCATTTTGTCACTGCCGATCTGGATAACGGGCCCATCATCATCCAGGCCGCCGTGCCGGTACTGTCCAACGACACGCCTGCCACGCTGGCGGCGCGGGTGTTGCACGAAGAACATCGCATTTTCCCGCAAGCCGTGCGCTGGCTGTGCGGCGAACAACGCTGGCTGGACGCGCAAGGGCGCATCGCCAGCAACCGCCTGGAACAAGTTGGTACAACTCTCATCTCACCCGGATTGGATTGAACTATGCGCCCGCTGCTCGCTCTGCTTTTGCTCTGTTGTTCTGCCGTGTCGTGGGCGGAGATGCCGTCGCGCATCGAAGCCACTTACGATGTGTTGACCCGGGGCATCAAATTCGCCGAGGTCAAAGAAGTGTTCATCCGCACCGATGATCGCTACCGCATCGAAAGCGTGACCAAACCGGTCGCCATGCTGGCGCTGTTCCAGCCGGAAACCATCGTGGTGGTGAGCGAGGGCGAGATTGACAGCAACGGCTTGCACCCGCTCAAGTTCACCCATAAACGCGCGCGCAATACCGACAAAAACAACGCCGCCGAATTCGGCTGGGACAACAACGAGCTGACGGTGAACGATCATTCCGGCATCCGCCAACTCGCGCTGCCGCCCGCCACGCAGGACCGCCTGAGCGTGATGTACCAGTTCGTGGCCAATCCCCCGCGCCGCGACCTCAATTTCAGCATGACCAACGGCAGCAAGCTGGAAACCTACCGCTACCAGTTGCAAACCGAACAAACCGTAGAAGTTCCCTACGGTTCGCTCAACAGCAACTACCTCGCCACCCCGCCGCAACGCACACAATGGAAGTCCGAAATCTGGCTGGCGGTTGACCACAACTTCATGCCGTGCAAAATTGTGGTAACCGAAGATACGGGCGAAAAACTGGTGCAGGTGCTCACCAGCCTGAACATTGTGCCGTGATCCTTCCGCTGTCCGCTCCATCCCGTCGCATCGTCGTTGCGCTCGCTGTCTCGCTGCTGCTGCACGCCTGGTTCTTCTTGGGCATCCACATCCGCCTGCCGCAATTCAACTCCAGTTTGCCGCCGTTGCAAGCCAGACTGGAACCGCTACCCCGAGCCCCGGAGTTGCCCCGCGCCGAGAATCAACGCACTAGCCAACCGCATATCACGCCGGGGATCAAACTGAAATCGGCCTCGGCGCTTTCCGAAAATCTCCCGCCCACCGAGACGTTGCCTCTGGCACTGCCGCTCGCCGTCGCGCCGGGTGAACGCCCGCTGCTGCCGCGCCGGGCACAACTGACTTTCGCGGTCACCTTGGGCGCAAGCGATCTGGTCACGGGCGAAACGATTCACACGCTGGAAGCGGTGGACAATCACTACGAGTTGCAAGCGCTGACCCGCAGCACGGGCATCACCCGCTTGTTCAAGAGTTTTGAGCTGGTTCAATCCAGCAGCGGCGAATATTCCAGAGAGACGGGTTTGCTACCGCAGCAGTACGCGGAAGAGCGCACCGAGCTGAACATCACGCGGCGCAGCGTGGCCAGCTTCGACCGCGAGTCGCAGCGCGCCAGTTATGCGCAAGGCGCAGAACAGTTTTTGCCGCCCGACCTGCAAGATTTGTTGAGCGTGCTGTACCAGTTCCCGCCGCTGGACAACACCGAAATCGTTTACGCCAATATCAGCAGCGGCGAAAAAATCGAAACCATGCAATTCGAAATTACCAACGACGAAACCATCACCACCCCATTCGGCAAACTGCTCACCATCCACCTCAAAAAAATGCATCCCGCCAACGAAGCCGGTTGGGAAATCTGGCTGGCCAGAGAATATCGTCTGTTTCCGGTGAAGATGCGTATCATTGAAGCCAACGGCGAAATCGCCAGCGAAACCACCATCACCGACATCCGCGTCGAAGAATCACCACAGGAAAATTAGAAAATGTTACTCACCGAATACCGCCTCGACCTCGTCATCCAAGCCCTGCGCACCTCATTGAAAATGGAGCATCCCGCCGACGCGGTGCTGCGCCATTTTTTTCAGGAAGAACGCATCGGCTCCAACGAACGTTCGCTGGTGGCCGAAACCTTGTTCGGCACCTTGCGCCACCGCCTCTTCCTAGAATACGGCTGCACCCTGGACGACAAAGGCCAAGCCACCGCGCGGCGCATGGCGCTGGCGTATTGGGCGAAATTCGGCGGCTACAATTTGCGCGAACTCGAACCCATACTCAAAGCGAAGGAAGCGGATTGGCTGGGGCAGGTGAAAAGCATCAACATCAGCGAACTGCCGCTTTCAATACAAGCCGAACTACCGGACTGGATTGTCGAAAAATTGCGCGCCGACCATAGCGATGCCGAGATTCTGGAACTGGGTCGCTCCATGCAACAGACCGCCCCGCTCGACCTGCGCGTGAACACCTTGCTCGCCAACCGCAACGAAGTGCTGCAAGCGTTGCAGGCCGACCACTACGACGCGCAAGCCACACCGTTTTCACCCATGGGCATCCGCCTCAAATACAAACCCGCGCTGAACAAACACGCGCTGTTCCTCAGCGGAAGATTTGAAGTGCAAGACGAAGGCAGCCAGTTGCTCGGCCTCATGCTTTCGCCGAAACGCAACGATATGGTGGTGGACTTCTGCGCGGGCGCGGGCGGCAAAACCCTGATGCTGGGCGCGATGATGAATTCGCAAGGCCGCTTGTACGCGTGGGACATTTCCGAGAAGCGCCTGACCAATTTGAAACCGCGCCTGAAACGCTCCGGCTTGAGCAACGTGCAACCGCAACTGATCGCGCACGAGAACGACAACAAAGTAAAACGCATGGCCGGAAAAATCGACCGCGTGCTGGTCGATGCGCCGTGCAGCGGACTCGGCACACTGCGCCGCAACCCCGATCTCAAATTCCGCCAGTCTGTACAAAGCGTGGCGGAATTAAACGTCAAACAAACCGCCATCCTCGCCTCCGCCGCGCGCCTGCTGAAACAAGGCGGACGTTTGGTCTATGCCACGTGCAGCCTGCTGCGCGAAGAAAATCAGGCCATCGTCGAAACCTTCCTCGCCGCCCACCCCGACTTCGCCCTGATCCCCGCCGGCGAAGTCATCAAGCAACACCACATCGACCTGCCGATGAGCGACTACCTGCAACTCACCCCGCAACAACACAACACCGACGGATTTTTCGCGGCGGTGCTGGAACGCAAAGTCAGCGTTCCACAACCTGCCGCGCAAGCCGAGCCAGCAAACGACATGCAATAGGCTGGTAGGGTACATTTCCTTCCCTCGCCCGCTTGCGGGATAACCAGCGACTTGGCTGACGTTTTTTGACAGCCTAGTCGAATGGCTAGCAGTTTCATCAGAGGAGCTGGAGGAGAGGGTGCGCACCATCGCGCGTTTTATTTTCATCCAGCCACCTGCCCCGCAACGCCCGTCGATCTGCGATCTCCATCAATCACACAGCGCAGATCGCCTATTGACGGGCGTTCCCGCGATATTTAATTCACGCAAACCCCAGAAAAACCGCCAGAGCGCGATTCACCGCCAGCATCGTTTCGCCGTCGAGGCGACCGATCACTGCTCCGATTTTTTCGCGCGAGATAGATTGCGGTTTGTCCACCATCACTTGCGAAGGTTTGCTCAGGCCGTTTGATTCAGTCGGTGTCACCGCAATGCGAAACAGCGGCGCATCGCGCAACTCGCTGGTTACGGGCAAGATTGTTACGGAAGGGTGGGTATCGAACAGATCGGACTGGATGATTAAGGCGGGGCGCGGTTTGCCGAGGTCGCCTTGCAGAGCCACTGTAACCAGATCGCCGCGCCTCATTGCCAGCCTGCGCGGTCGCCTGCGGCCTCAAGCCAATCGGCGGTTTCCCGCTCTTGTGCGTCACCTTGCAGCAACATAGACTGGCGGCGGCACTCTTCGGCGAAGCCCGCGCGTCGCGTATCCAACACCCAAATTTGCATTGGGCGCAAGCCGGATTCTCTCAATGCCGCGCGATGCTTTTGCACTCGCGCCGATGTGCTTGCTCTCATGTTTTCCTCCAATAAATGTGCGTTACATGAAACGCATAATAGCCAGCATGGCTGTTACATGCAACGGGAATATGGTTGGAAAAAGGCTTGAGTTTAGCTCTATAAAACACACACCTCATCGGAAACTCCCGTCAATAGGCGATCTGCGTGATGCACTTGATGGAGAGTGGCGTGGATACTGGCTTTCGGGCGAGGTGTGTGTTTGAATTTTCGTTTTGACGCTTCAACTGTGGTTTTTCGCCAGCTTCTGAATGTGTTGCGCAAACTCCGGGTCTTCGCCGCGCAGCAAGGTGGGGAGTGCTGCGCGGAAGTCGGCGCGGTCGCACCATTCGCCCATGTAGTCTTCCCACGAACGCCAGCGGCGCAGTTGTTTGGCGTTCATTTTTTCTTCATACAGCAGCAGGTAGGCGCGCTCGAACAGCGAGATCAACATACTGAAGATGATGAACATGCGTTCGCGTTGTTCGGCTGAAAGTGCTGGGGTTTCTTCGGTGGCGAACAGGCGCAGGTCGGGGTTGTCCAGCGCGATTTTTAGGAATTCCTGATAGTTGTCGGAGAGTAGTTCATAGACGCTCTCTTCTTCGTTGTCTCGCTCTTTGCGTTGCTCGAAAATGAAAACCGCAATCGCCAGCGGCAGACCGATGACGGTCACCACGTAGCTCAACAGTTCCCAGGTTTCGAGCGCGGACATCAGAGCCTCTCTAATTACTCGTCACACCGGCGAAGACCGGTGTCCAGTAAAAATAAAGGCGCAGTGCAACGCACTGACAAAACTGCATTTTAAATAAAACCGCTGGATTCCGGCCTTCGCCGGAATGACGGAAATTATATTTTCAGTGATGCCCATCACAGCAAGCCCATCATCACCAGCGCGATGAACGCGGCGAATAACGCGAAGTGGCTGATGCCTTCAATGGCGTTGGTTTCGCCGTCGTGCAGGTTGTTCATCACGGTGAAGAAGGTGAGCAGCAGCATGCCGCCTTGCAGCGGGGTAAGCGCCATGATGATGCGTTCGCCATTGAACAGGGCGATGGCTTCGATCACGGGCAGAGTGAGCAGGACGGTGGCGAGCGATGCGCCCAGCGCGATGTTGACCGTGGTTTGCATGCGGTCTTGCTGCGCGGCTTTGAGCGCGGTGAGGATTTCCGGGCTGGCGGAAATCAGCGCGACCAGCACCGAAGGAATGGCTTTGGGCAACGAGCTTCCGGCAAGTCCGGCATCCAGCAACACCGACAACACTTCCGAGAGCAGGCCGACCAACACAATCGCGCCCAACATGATGCCGACGTGCAGCGCGTTGGGGCTGTGTGCTTCGTCGTGCGCTTCGGCTTCGTCTTCGCTGCTGTATTCAAAAAAGGTGCGGTGCTCCACCGTTTGCAAACGCAGGAAACCCGCGTACATCACCGCCATCACGCCCACCGAGAACGCGGAGTAGAACGGCCATTGCGCGTCCGGCACGAAGTCGGGGATGAACATGCCGATGCCGATGGCGACCAGCAGCATGGCGATGAAAGAGTTGGCGGAATCCAGGTTGTATTTGGCGCTGCCGTGTTTGAGTCCGCCGACGATGGCGGCGAGACCGAGGATGCCGTTGATGTCGAACATCACCGCCGCGAACACCGTGTCGCGCGCCAGCGTGGGGTTGGGCGCGCCTTGCAGCAGCACGATCAAAATCACCACCTCCACCGACACCGCCGCGAGGGTGAGAATCAGCGTGCCGTAAGGTTCGCCGAAGCGCATCGCCAATACTTCGGCGTGATGCGCGATGCGGAACGCGACCCCGATGATGGCGGCGAGGATGACCAGCAACAGCCCCCACAACAAACCGCCGCCGTGTTCGACCGCGCCGTGTTCCAGCGCGAAGCCGAGGCCAAGGACGATAAGCGCGATGGCGATGGGAAATTCGGATTTAAGGTATTTCATTACAACTCCTTCAGTACAGATTTTTTAAATTTGGAAAACATCGTCATTCCGGCGCAGGCCGGAATCCAGCAATAAAAGACATACCGCGAAGCGGACAAGGCCAAGGTGTTGTACCGCTTACGCGAGATATTTTTTTATCTGGATTCCGGCCTGCGCCGGAATGACGGCATATTTAATTTGCTGGCTTCAACCAAAATCAATCTCGCAATAAACCACTCTTACCACCACCAACTCCTCTACACCCTCCGGTAGCGGCAACATAATCACATCGTCCGCGCGCGCTTTGAGCAGTACGCGCGCAAGCGGCGACACCCAGCTGATGTGGCCTTTGCTGGCGTTGGCTTCGTCCACACCGACAATGCTGTAGGTGCGTTCATTGCCGTCTTCGTGGCACACCGTCACCGTCGCGCCGAAAAATACCTGCTCGCAATTTTTGCGTTGCGCCGGGTCCAGCACTTCGGAATTTTCCAGACGTTTGGCGAGGAAGTGCAGGCGGCGGTCGATCTCGCGCAGACGTTTTTTGCCGTAGATGTAATCGCCATTTTCTGAACGGTCGCCGTTGGATGCCGCCCAGGAAACCGTCTGCACCAGTGCCGGACGTTCCTCGTTCAGCAGATGCAAATACTCTTCCTTCATACGGCGATAGCCGTTCGGGGTCATGTAGTTTTTGGTGCCCGCAGGCAGCGCGGGCAATGACGCGGGTTCGTCATCGTCGGCATCGTCGTTTTCGCGGGTGAAGGCTTTGCTCATGTGATTTGAACTGTGTGGTGAGTATTCACGAATACTTGAGTGCGGCGAGGTGGTCACAATTTGTGACCACCTCAACCTTTCGCGCCGCATTTTACACAATCAAAGCAGCATCGCTACGATACCGCTCAACAACGCCACCACGAATCCACCCGCAACCATTCCAACACCTACCCCGCATAAGTTATGCTTTGCCATCCGCCCAATTACGGTCACACGACAAATTTAAATGCAATGCGCAAACTATCTGACCACATCGAAATGGCCGCCGCCGAATATTGGCAGGAAACCGGAAACGCGGAACTGGCTCCGCGCTGGATCGCGGAATATTTTCAGGACTGCGGCGTGATGGATGATTACCCCAACCAGAACCTGATCGGCTTTCACGCCTTGGTGCAAAAAGCGCTGACGTTGAATATCGAGCGAGCAGATAAAGTCGCGCGCCTGCAACGCGAAAAATCCGGCAGAAATAAGCCATGAGTGATTGCTGCTCTCAGCCTTGCCACAACAGCCACCCGAAAAAACAGCGGTGTCCCGCTTGCGGGCAGGAATGTGCCGAAGTTTCCGCCCGCACTATCTCGCATCACATCCAACAAACCTGGTCGTGGACACCCGCCGCCGCGCGCTATTTTTTCTGCGATGCCCCGGATTGTGCTGTGGTGTATTTCGGCGAAGACGGCGCAACCCTCAACACCGCGCAACTGCGCACGCGCATCGGTGTGAAAGAGAAAGCGGACGACCGCCCGCTGTGTTATTGCTTCGGCGTAAGCCTCGCGGATTTTCAGCGCGATCCCGCCGTCAAAGATTTTGTCATCGCCCAAACCAAAGCCGGGCTGTGCTCATGCGAAACCAGCAACCCTTCTGGGCGCTGCTGCTTGAAGGATTTTCCCGAGGTTGGGGATTAAAGCCCGTCGCAGTATATTTGCCCCCAACACCAATCACATAAGGGCATCTCTATAAATTCAAATTCCGTCATTCCGGCGCAGGCCGGAATCCAGCGGGTTTAATTAAAATGCTTTTCAGTGCGTTGCACTGGCTGTTTTATTAACTGGACACCGGCCTTCGCCGGTGTGACGAATTTATAGAGATGCCCTTAATTTGCTCTTCCCGCAAAGGCTGCACATGGAAAAACTGGTTGCGACTGACGATGGATGCATTTTATGGACGGAGGCGTTTGGCAGTCCGGCTGAGCGTCCGATTTTGCTCATCATGGGGGCGATGAATCAAGGGATTTTCTGGCCGGATGAGTTCTGCCAAGCTTTGGCCGATGCGGGCAATTTCGTCATTCGCTACGATCACCGCGACACCGGAAAATCTTCGACTGTCGATTTTCAGAAGCACCCCTACGACTTAAACGTGCTCGCCGCAGATGCGGTTGCCGTGTTGCGCGCATATCAAATCAACCAAGCGGTGATTGCCGGGCTTTCGATGGGCGGCTACATCGCGCAACTGCTTGCAATCAATCATCCAGACCTGGTTGATCGCCTCATTTTAATTTCCACAACAGCGGATCATCGCCCGTACATGGCGGCCACGATGGGGCAGTCGGTGGCGGAATTCAAACTCCCCCCTCCCGGCAAAAAATTCATCGACTACCTTCGCGCCACTGCGGCAAATCCGCCGCAAACAGCGCTGGCAATCGAAGAAAATATGATTCAAGGCTGGCAGATTACCTACGGCGGCAGCCGGGCATTTCCGCGAGAACAACTGGCGAACACCCTGCGTCTATCAGCACAACGCACCTCCAACCCGGCCGCAAGCTTCCACCATGCGCTGGCTGTTTTAGCCTCCCCGGATCGGCTCGAATCTATCAAATCCATCCGCGTTCCTGCTTTAGTTATTCACGGAAAATACGACGAACTGCTACCGTTGGCCCATGCGCAATATCTGGCGCAAACCATACCGAACGCTCAATTGAAAATACTTGAAATGGGACATTCATTTATGTGGTCGTGGTCGGATGAAGTGCTGGGTTACATTGTGGAATTTGTAGCTAATCAGGACGATTTATGTGCGAATACCCACAGGGTGCACTCCCAAACTCCCATACTTTCGCTATAGTGGTACTGATGAATAAGCAATCCATCAAAGCAATCCTCTTACGCCAGTCACTCGGGAGAAAGCCGTGACACCGCTTGAAAAATTTTATTCGGAAGATTCCCGGTGGCACGAAAAAATCGGCGCGATTCACGCCCTGCTGGAGCGCGTCAAGATCAGCGAAGAGCAGTCGGGCGATGTGCTGCACTTGCGCCGACTCAACCGCATTCTCTCGGTGCATGCTTCAACCGCCATTGAAGGCAACCAGCTCACCTTGGGTCAAGTGACGGATGTCATTAACGGCAAGCCGGTCTGGGGGCCACCCAAGGACATCAAAGAAGTGCAGAACGCCTGGCATGCCTACAACGAATTGCCCGGCTATGATCCTTGGTCGGCAGCCGACTTGCTGCGGGCGCACGCGCACCTTACCGATGCGCTCATCGGCGAATCGGGTCAGTTCCGTTCAGGAGGTGTGGCTGTGGTGGGCAGCGATGGCACACTGTTGCATCGCGGCGCGCAATCAGCTCAAGTCCCCGATTTGGTTGCGCAGCTCTTGGACTGGGGGAAGTCCAGCGAGGCACATCCGCTTATCAAAAGTTCCGCTGTCCACTACATGCTGGAATACATCCATCCCTTCCGTGACGGCAACGGCAGAATCGGAAGGTTGTGGCAAACGCTGATTCTTGCGCAGTGGAATCCGTTGTTCGCTTGGATGCCGATTGAGACGCTGGTTCACCACAATCAGGCGCTGTATTACAAGGCGTTGCAGGATTCACATGCCGGCGCGATGGATTGCCGTCCGTTCATCGACTTTATGCTCGATGCTATGGCGAATTCAATGTACAAGTTCATTGATGTGGCGACGCAGACGGTGGTCGATGTCCCTGTAAATGTCCCTGTAAATGTCCCTGTAAATGAAGTTGCGGCCAAGATTCTGGTGTTGCTGCGTGCCAATCCCAAAGCCACCGCGCAAAAAATGGCGCTGGCGTTGGGCGTGGCCGACAAAACCATCAAACGCCACCTCAAAACACTGCGTGAGCAAGGCCAAATCCAGCGCGTGGGTTCTGACAAAGCAGGGTTCTGGAAAATCATCGAAAAACCAGCGTGAGCAAATCGCCCCTCTACCTGATTAGCCACGAAGTTCAGTTTCTCTCCCGCTGGCGGGAGAGAACTCAGTCGCAAAAATTTCGCCCGGATTGAATCCCGTGAACCTTGCTGAATTTCGTAGGTCGGGATTTATCCCGACGGTGTTGGCGGTTTGAGGAAAAAAGCGTCGGGATAAATCCCGACCTACGAAAGCGTGAGGTTCATGGGTAGGGAACTGCTGGCTTGCTCAGACGATAGTCAGCCCCAGCGCGCACCAGTCCTGCATGCCGCCGCGATACCATTTCAATTTGTCGGCGGGGTAGCCGAGGGAGAGCAGGGTGCGGATGTAGTTGGGGGTTTGGCCGCACCAGGGGCCGTTGCAGAAGATGGCTAAGGTGTGCGCGTTGCTGAAGTCGAATTCCGCGTTGGTTTCTTTCGCGCCATATATTTCCACCAGTGTTTTTTTCACGCCGGGCAGGTCGGTGGCGATGCCTGCCATGTTTTGCGCGTAGGGGACGTTGATCGCGCCGGGGAGGGTGACTTTGGCGTACCAGTCCGGGGTGCGCGAATCAACTACCAGCAAACCGCTTTCGCCGTGGCGGATGCGCCGCAGCATGTCCAGCACTTCCAGTTCGCCCAACGTTTCCACGCCCGCCGCCAGTTGCATGGGCTGGATGCAGTAGGGCGGGCAGGGGCGCGCGGTGGCGGCGTATTCGGCGCGTATCGTGGCGGACGGATTTTGCTCGCGCTGTATCGTGACAAGTTTGCCTTGATGCAGCGCTTCTACGGCAGGGATGTTTGCGGTGATGTTGTAGTCGGTCATAGTAGCAGCGAGTTTAGCACTTGCTTGGTTTCCGCCTGAACGAAGAAGTTGAGATGCATCACTACGGACTGCGGATTTTTTGCGTCGCCGTAATGGTAGGCATCTTTCATGTTGGATTGAAAATCGGGCAGATAGCCGGGGTTGGGGCTGGCTCCGTCGTAGGGCACGACCAGGTCGTTGGCCGCGCCGTCGAACACGCCGTTGTCCCACAGATATTCTTGCAGCAGTTTGGCGGGCAGGGCGTGGAAGTCGTAATGCGCGCGGATGTAGTCGTATTCGCGGGCTGCGGTTTTGCCGAATTTGTTCAGCTCGGTAATTTCGGTGCCGACCGGGTTCATTGACTCGACTCCGGGCATTTGTTGGGCGATGGTCGCCAGCAATTTGATGATGGTCAGTATCGCTTTGACGAAGGCCGAGGACGATCCGCCGAAGAACCAGACGAGCATGTTGAGGCGGCGGAACAGGCGGTCGGTATTTTGCGCTTCGGCCAGTTGCGATCCCAGACACGCTCCGGCCACGAACACCACTTTGTTGATGGTGACTCCCTGCTTGGTCAGCGTTTGGATATTTGCAGGATTCTCGACGAAGTTGCGGATCACGCCGCCGCCGCGACTGTGGCAGACAATATCCAGCGTGACGTTATGCAGCGCGCTCAATTTTTCCAGCAGCAGATTGTTGGCGTTGAGGGCGGTGGTTTTGGACAAAGTGTAGTGATCCCACGCCAGCACATTGTTGTTGTAACTGGTGAGCAGCGGGGAAAGGAACGCGGGGTCGCCGAGCAGCCCTTCAAACGCGCCCACAGTCGAACTGAAAATGCCGTGACAGAACAGCAGCGCTTTGCCGCTGATCGCTTGCAGTTCGGTACCGGTGGCGGCACGCGGCACGCCGCTGGCGGGAATGATTTGCAGCACTTCCTGACCGTCGGTATTTTTCTTCAGATAAACGTCGGCCTTGCGGGCGAGCCAGTCCACCAGCCCCATCAGCTCCAGACGAGTAACTGGATGAAAGACGGGGGCGTGGGTTGTGCCAACAAGGTTGTGTTGCATGCGTATCCGCTGCGTGCGTTGCATCACTTCTTCGTCTTCGATGACGAAAATGCCGAAGGTCAATTGTGTGTCGTTTTCCCATTGAGCGGCCTGGCTCAAAAAATCGGCGCGTCTGGTTTGATTGGTATTTCTATTAACCGACACCAGCGGAATGTTGAAATAAACCGCGGCGCCGCCGGTTTCCTGTTGGCGGAAAAAAGAAGATGGTTGGTGACCCGGCAGCACCCAATCCACCAACGCGCCGCGCTCGTTATCCAGAATCAGCACCACATAACTTCTCGCGTCCGATAATTCAGGCAGCGTCAATTCAACATGTAAACGCGGTGCGGCATTCGACAACAATCCCGGTCTTGTGCGCGCTGTGTCAACGGTGTGCAGC
>JAGVNQ010000301.1 GCA_020053195.1 Sideroxydans sp. | reverse complement strand
GCACCGCCGCGTGGTGCGGAAGATGCGGGACGCGGCTTGAACTTCGGCTCCATGCCTTCAACGGTATGGGTCTTGATCGGTTGACCGGTGAAGCGTTCGATCTTTTTCAGGTTGACCGCATCGCGGTTGGAGGCGAACGATACAGCGATGCCAGATGCGCCAGCGCGTCCGGTACGACCGATGCGGTGCACGTAGTCTTCGGCGAACTTCGGCAGGTCGAAGTTGATAACGTGGGTGATGCCGGCCACGTCGATGCCGCGTGCGGCAACGTCGGTGGCAACCAGCACGCGCACATTACCTTTGCGCAGGTTGAGCAGGGTGCGGTTACGTTCGCGCTGGTTCATGTCGCCGTGCAAGGCAGCGGCGGCGTGACCGGCAGCAGACAGTTCATCCGCCAGCGAGTCGGCATCGCGCTTGGTGGCGGTGAATACCAGAGCCTGGTTCAGATCGACATCGCGCAGCAGGTGGTCGAGCAGGCGATTTTTGTGCGCCATATCATCCACATACATTAGACGTTGTTCGATGTTTTCGTGACGCGCTTGAGAAGACGCAACGCTGATGCGTTTCGGGCTCTTCAACAGGCGCATTGCCAGATTACCGATCGCGCCTTCCAGCGTGGCGGAGAACAGCAAAGTTTGGCGTGTGGCCGGAGTTGCTGCGGCGATGCGTTCCACGTCGTCGATGAAACCCATGTCCAACATGCGGTCGGCTTCGTCCAGCACCAGCATTTCCAGACGCGAGAAGTCGATGCGACCGCGTTCGATGTGGTCGATCAAACGACCCGGTGTAGCAACCAGAATATCCACGAAACCGGACAGCAATTTATTTTGCAGCGGGTAAGGCATACCGCCCAAGATGCTCACCACTTTGATGCGCATGTTCTTGCCGTATTTATTGGCGGCATCGGAAACTTGTTGTGCCAGTTCGCGTGTCGGTGTCAACACCAGAATACGCGGGCCTTTGGCGCGCACTGCGGATTCAACCGACAGTTTTTGCAACGCGGGCAAAATGAAAGCGGCGGTTTTGCCGGTGCCGGTTTGGGCGGAGGCCATCAGGTCATGCCCGGCCAATGCTTCGGGAATCGCTTGCGCTTGAATGGGAGAAGGTACGGTGTAACCCGCTTCTTGCACAGCTTGCAGAATGGCGGGAGCCAGACCTAGCGAGGCGAAAGTGATAGCGGCGGTTTCGGTAGAAGCGGGAATAGCAGTTGCAATGATTTTTTCAGACACGATTGTTCCTTAAAATTTTTAAGACACAGCGCATGCGCGACCAACAGGCCACACAATGAAATTCAGTAGGGGGAAATTCCGCTACCGGCGCAAACAAACATCGTCGCTAACCGGTGAAGCTTGGCGCATCCTGATTGGATGCTGGAGGGTCAGAAAACGATGAACTCAATACCGTTCAGAGAACGGCAAGGCGCGCATTATACGGATGGAAGAAAAAATAGCCAGCGATTGTTTTGCTCGGGTATTTTTGGGGAGGATTTCTGGTTTTCAAAACACAGATGCCCGGAGAAGCGCATGGATAGGGCATCTGCGTCATCAATATCGCGTAGATGCCCTATTTATGCGCTTCTCCATGATGTTTTTTTTCAAAAAGGCCTCATATTTCTTATCTTCATGCTTGGTGAACTTAATATCGACATACCCATTCTTTGTTGTTCTCTATGTAGTAATGCGCCAAATTATTTCTCGGTAGCACTTTGGCGTAATTGATTCTTGCTTATGGGAATATCGTCTGGAATGTCGAACTGGATGGCAAATCCAAAGTAATTATCGGCGTAATGTGACCACATCAGCGTACTGTCCCAACGTGGGGTCAAGCAAAGAACGCCAATATTCTTAAAAACGCCAGCTATTGACGATTTCTTAGCCAATTTCTCTGGTCTAAGATCACCTTTTGCTGAATAGGAGCAGTATTTGTACAGTCGCATTCTTGCTTCCAATTCCGAATTTAGAGCTGCAACTACCGCCGCTCCTTCTTCATCGCCATCGCCGCCTCACGCTTCGACTCCCGCTCTTTCTCAGTCGCGCGCTTGTCATGCTCCTTCTTCCCTTTCGCCAGCCCGATCTCCAGCTTCACGTAACTGCCTTTGTAGTGCATGTCCAGCGGCATGATGGTGTAGCCCGCTCTTTGCACTTTGCCGATGAGTTTGTCGATCTGGTGTTTGTGCAGCAGCAGTTTTCGCGTGCGCACTGGGTCGGGGTGGATGTGGGTGGAGGCGTTGAGCAGGGGGCTGATGTGTGCGCCGAACAGGTATAACGCGCCGTCTTTGATGGTGACGTAGGCTTCCTTGAGCTGGGCGCGTCCGGCGCGGATAGCTTTGATTTCCCAGCCTTGGAGCATGACTCCGGCTTCATATTTTTCTTCGATGAAGTATTCGTGGAAGGCTTTTTTGTTCTGGATGATGCTCATTTTTGTGAGTTTTGCGGTTGGTTGCGATATTCTACCAGCCTTTGATTTGGCGGCTCGGATAAGCAATGGCTCTGGTTGAGAAAACAGTATTGGTCGCGCACACGGCGGAGGAGATGTTCAATCTGGTGGACAGGGTGGAAGCTTACCCGGAGTTTCTGCCGTGGTGCGGGGGCGGGGTCGTCAACGAGATGCGGGACACGACCATGCATGCCACGGTGCATATCAATTACCACCACATCAAACAGCATTTTTCCACGGTGAATACGCGCAATCCGCCGCATCAAATTGACATTGCTTTGAAAGATGGGCCGTTCCAGCATCTTGACGGAATATGGCGTTTCACGCCTTTGAGCGACGAAGCCTGTAAAATAGAATTTCGCCTGCATTACGAGTTTTCCAGCAAGTTGCTGGAAAAGCTGGTGGGGCCGGTGTTTCATCACATTACCAACACGTTTGTGGATGCCTTCATCCGCCAAGCCGACAAAATTTACGCGAAATAATGAGCGACGAAAAAATCAAAATCGAACTGGTTTATGCCTTGTCTGCCGAGCAGATATTGCTCAAGCTGGAAGTGCCTGTTGGTGCGACCATCGCCGAAGCCGTCAGGCTGTCCGGCATTCTGGACAAACACCCCGAGATCGACCTCGACAAAGGCAAATTCGGCATCTTCGGCAAACTGAGCAAGACCGACACCGTACTGCGCGAAAAAGATCGCGTCGAAATCTATCGCCCGCTGCTGGCCGATCCGAAAGAGGTGCGCCGCAGACGCGCCGAAGAAGGCAAAGTGATGAAGAAGGGCGGCGGCGAGCTCTGATGTTGAATTACGACCTGCACTGCCATTCCAATGTTTCCGACGGCACGCTGACCCCGACCGAGCTGGTTGAACGCGCCGCCGGACGCGAAGTAAAAGTGCTGGCGCTGACCGATCACGATGACTTGGCCGGGCTGGCGGAAGCCG
>JAGVNQ010000282.1 GCA_020053195.1 Sideroxydans sp. | reverse complement strand
GTGAATGACGTAGATGCCCTATCCATGCGCCTTCCCGTGCAGTTGGGTATGAGTTGGGTGCGCAGGCGCACCCTTTTTGGTTCCGGCTCGTCCGGTTTGGGATGATGCAGATGAATTTGCCGGGGAGAGCAGAGCTCACCCCGGCATGCGCGTCAGCCTTCCAACTTCTTCTTCAAGATGTCGTTCAACTGCGCCGGGTTGGCTTTGCCTTTGCTGGCTTTCATGGCGAGGCCGACGAAGAAACCGAACAGTTTGTCTTTGCCGCTGCGGTATTCGGCCACTTTGTCCGCGTTGCCCGCGATGATCTCGTCCACCAGTGCTTCAATCGCACCGCTGTCGGAAACCTGCTTCAGCCCCAGATCTTCAATGAATTGATCTACGCGAGCAATTGCAGAACCAATAGATGCGGTAGCGGTAAAAGACATGCTGGGTAATTGAACTGACAAGTTTGCGTCAATATTTTCGCGGCCTTCTGCCCACATGGTGCGGAATAATTCTTTCGCGCCGGAGTTAGAAATAGTGCCATCAGCGATACGCATTAATATTCCACCCAGTTTTTGTGCGGAGATCGCGCTTTGCGTGATTTCCATTCCATCACGATTTAACTGTGCATTGACTTCACCGATCAACCAGTTGGCGCACATTTTGGCTTGAGACTCACCTCGCCCGCTGGCGGGAGAGGGGCTGGGGGAGAGGGTGGCGTTTAACGCCGTCTCAAAAAACTCCGCCATCTCGCGTGAAGCAGTGAGAATGTTCGCGTCATAAACCGACAAACCCAGCTCGTTCACATAACGGTTTTGTTTGGCAAGCGGCAACTCTGGCAATGTGGCGCGCACCTGTTCAATCCATTCCGGCGAAATTTCCAGCGGCAACAAATCAGGATCAGGAAAATAGCGGTAGTCGTGCGCGTCTTCCTTGCTGCGCATGGCGCGCGTTTCGCCGGTATCGGGGTTGAACAAAATGGTGGCCTGATGCACTTTGCCGCCGCCCTCAATCGTGTCGATCTGCCATTGCACTTCGTAGTCGATGGCTTGTTGCATGAACTTGAACGAGTTCAGGTTCTTGATTTCGCGCCGCGTGCCCAGTTCAGCACCGGGTTTGCGTACCGACACGTTCACGTCGCAGCGGAACGAACCTTCCTGCATGTTGCCATCACAAATGCCTATCCAGCGCACCAGCGAATGCAGGGCTTTGGCATACGCCACCGCTTCGGCGGCGGAACTCATGTCCGGTTCGGACACGATCTCCAACAGCGGCGTACCGGCGCGGTTGAGGTCGATGCCGGTCATGCCGTGGAAATCGCCGTGCAAGGATTTTCCCGCGTCTTCTTCCAGATGGGCGCGCGTGATACGCACGGTTTTTTCGTAGGGCTTGGCGTTACCTGAAAGCGGCTCGACTTGAATGGTCAATTCGCCTTTGCCTACCACGGGCAAGTCGAACTGGCTGATCTGGTAGCCCTTGGGCAGGTCGGGGTAGAAATAATTTTTGCGCGCAAACACCGAGCGCGGCGCGATATGCGAACCGGTCGCCAAACCGAATTTGATCGCGCGCTCCACCGCACCTTTGTTCAACACCGGCAACACACCCGGCAGCGCGATGCTCACCGCGTCGGCCTGCGTGTTCGGTTCTGCGCCGAACGCGGTCGATGCGCCGGAAAAGATTTTAGTGTTGGTCGAAAGTTGCGTGTGAACTTCCAGACCGATAACGATTTCCCACTGCATTATTTGCTCCGCTTTTTGCTGGTGTGCAGCTCACTGCGCACACCGTCCCACAAGGTGATACGCGCTTCGATGGCTTTGCGCCCGGCCTTGGCTGCCGCGCGGCGTTTGTGCTCGTTGTCGCCGCACAGTTGTCCCAGCAATCTGAGCGACAGCGGGCCGTGAAATTCGTCGTCGAGGTGAATGTGGCGTTCGAGGTAGTAGTGGAACAACGGCGCAGTCTTTTTGCTGATTTTCATGTCGGCCAGCAGGGCGCGGAACATGCCGGGAATCACTTGCTCGCGTCCGAGCGCGAAGGCGGCGGCCACCACGTGCGTTTTTTCGGTCGCCAGAAAATCGAAAGTGGTTTGCATGAACTGGCGCGACGGCTCGGGAATCTTCGCCGTCTTTAACGCTTTTTCGATGCCGTGTTTTTTCACGGCCTTGAGGAAGGCGCGCACCGGTCGCGTGTCAGCGCCCACTTCTTCCATGGCACCGATGTACAGATCGAAATGGCTGACGAAAGTGGCTTTGCCAGCGGCATCCGGCAAACCGTCGTCGGTCTCTTCGCCCAGCACGATCTCGTTGATGAAACGCTGCGCCGAGGTCTCGGCAGCGTCGCCCGTGGGCATCCACGGCACGGCGGCAGGAGCGACATCGCGTTGCAGGAATTTGAGCAGCGACATGAAATCCCACACCGAATACACGTGGTGTTGCATGAAGCCGCGCAGGTCGTCTAGCGTGCGCACCGAGGCGTAAAGCGGGTGGCTGTCGAGTTTGACTTTGAGTTCGGGTACGCCGGAGAAGTCGGAAATTTTCATAGTCAGTTTCAGAGTTGCGGCGCGCGGCTGTGCCAGTCGGTTGCCAGTTGGAATTGGTGCGCCACATTCAGCATGCGCGCTTCGTCGAAATAGTTGCCGATAATCTGCAAGCCCACCGGCATGTTGTTGCTGCCCACGCCGCAGGGAATGGACATGCCGGGCAGCCCGGCCAGATTCACCGCGATGGTGTAAATATCGGACAGATACATCTGCACCGGATCGTCGCCTTTTTCGCCCAGCTTAAACGCGGTGGAGGGCGAGGTCGGCCCCATGATGACATCGCATTGTTTGTAGGCTTCGGTGAAATCCTGCGCGATCAGGCGGCGAATTTTTTGCGCTTGCAGGTAATACGCATCGTAATAGCCGTGGCTCAGCACGTAAGTGCCAATCATGATGCGGCGTTTCACTTCCGCGCCGAAGCCCTGTGCGCGGCTCTTCTCGTACATGTCGGCGAGGTCGTCGTATTGCGGCGCGCGATAACCGTAGCGCACACCGTCGAAGCGCGACAGGTTGCTCGACGCTTCCGCCGGAGCCAGCACGTAATACACCGGCACCGACAATTTGGAATTGGGCAGGCTGATGGGGACTATGCTTGCGCCCAGCTTTTTGTATTCGGCAATGGCCTCTTCGACCGCCTTCGCCACAT
This sequence comes from Sideroxydans sp., assembly GCA_020053195.1. GTDB lineage: Bacteria > Pseudomonadota > Gammaproteobacteria > Burkholderiales > Gallionellaceae > Sideroxyarcus. The sequence goes on along the minus strand of JAGVNQ010000282.1, from coordinate 302 downwards.
CACCATCCAGCCCTTCGGCGAAAAATTCCTTGGGCAAGCCGATGCGCAAGCCAGTCAGCGGCTTGTTCAAATCGCGTGTGTAATCTTCCTTGTCGCGTTGCAGCGAAGTCGAATCGCGTTCGTCGAAACCGGCCATCACGTTCAACATCAAAGCCAAATCTTCCGCGCTGCGCCCCATCGGTCCGGCCTGATCCAGGCTGGAGGCGAAAGCGATCATGCCGTAACGCGACACCACGCCGTAAGTCGGCTTCAAACCGGAGATGCCGCATAACGCGGCGGGTTGGCGAATCGAGCCGCCGGTG
>JAGVNQ010000314.1 GCA_020053195.1 Sideroxydans sp. | reverse complement strand
CGTTACCGCGCAATCTTTGCGGTGGCAGCATCTTGATTCGATCTAATTTTATTTATGAGGAGAATGTAATGGACAAAAGCGGCGAGGCCTATTGGAAGGCCACGTTAGGTTTGCTGACCAAGATTCTGATCGTCTGGTTCCTGGTTTCATTCGGGGCGGGCATCTTGTTTGTCGATCTGTTTAACAAGATTCATCTGGGCGGATACCCGCTGGGCTTCTGGTTTGCCCATCAGGGTTCGATGTACGTTTTCGTGGCGCTGATTTTTTACTACGGCAAGAAAATGGGCGAGATCGACCGCAAGTTCGACGTTCACGAGGAATAAGGGGATAACATGGATTTGCAAACAACAATTTATCTGGTGGTGGGCGCGAGTTTTGCGCTCTACATCGGTATCGCTTTCTGGGCGAAAGCCGGCAGCACCTCCGAATTTTATGTGGCGGGCGGCGGTATTGGCCCGCGCATGAACGGTATGGCCACGGCGGCGGACTGGATGTCGGCTGCTTCCTTCATTTCCATGGCGGGCTTGATTTCCAACATGGGTTATGGCGGCGGCTTGTTCCTGATGGGCTGGACCGGCGGTTATGTGTTGCTGGCGCTGTTGCTGGCTCCGTACTTGCGCAAGTTCGGCAAGTTCACCGTGCCGCAATTCATCGGCGACCGTTACTACTCGAAATCGGCTTCCACCGTGGCGGTGTTGTGCCTGCTGACCGCATCGCTGACTTACGTGATCGGCCAGATGACGGGTGTGGGCGTGGCGTTCTCGCGTTTCCTCGGCGTTTCCAGCGAAACCGGCATCTACGTGGGCATGGGTATCGTGTTCGTGTATGCGGTGCTGGGCGGCATGAAAGGCATCACTTATACCCAAGTCGCGCAATATTGGGTGCTGGTGATTGCTTACACCATTCCGGCGATATTCATTTCCCTGCAACTGACCGGCAATCCGATCCCGCAACTGGGCTTGGGTTCCGACATGGTGGGAACCAGTGTTTCTCTGCTGGCGAAGCTGGACTCCGTGGTGACTGACTTGGGCTTCAGCCAATACACCACCACCACAGCCAGCAGCACGCTGAATATGTTCCTGTACACCCTGTCGCTGATGATCGGTACTGCCGGTCTGCCGCACGTCATCATGAGATTCTTCACCGTGAAGACCGTGGCCGATGCGCGTTCTTCCGCCGGTTGGGCGCTGGTGTTCATCGCCATTCTTTACACCACCGCTCCGGCAGTGGGCGCGATGGCCAGACTGAACCTGCATGCAACAGTGAACACCGCTGTAACCAGCGGTGGCGATCTGTATGCAGCCGAATCGAGCCTGGAAGTTGCCAAGCAACCGGACTGGATGGGTCGTTGGGAAAAGACCGGCCTGTTGAAGTTTGAAGACAAGAACGGCGACGGTCGTATCCAGTATTACAACGACAAGACCAAAAACGAAGAAGTGAAGGCCAAAGCGGAAGCGGCCGGTTGGAATGGCAACGAGTTGACGGTGAACCCGGACATTATCGTGCTGGCCAACCCCGAAATCGCTTTGTTGCCCAACTGGGTGATCGCGCTGGTGGCTGCCGGTGGTTTGGCTGCCGCGTTGTCCACCGCTGCGGGTCTGTTGTTGGCGATTTCCTCCGCCATTTCGCATGACCTGGTGAAAGGCGTATTCAAGCCGAACATCAGCGAAAAGGGCGAACTGATGGCAGGCAAGATCGCCATGGCCTGTGCCATTCTGGTGGCCGGTTATCTGGGTCTGAATCCGCCGGGCTTTGCGGCGGGAACGGTGGCCTTGGCCTTTGGTATTGCGGCCAGCTCGCTGTTCCCCGCGATCATGATGGGTATCTTCAGCAAGAAGATGAACAAGGAAGGTGCCATCGCCGGTATGTTGGCTGGCCTGTTCATCACCCTGTTCTACGTGTTCGCGCACAAGGGTATCTTCTTCATCAAGGGTACCGACTTTGTTGACATGATCGGCGGACCGAATCCGTTCTTCGGCGTATCGCCGGAAGCGTTCGGTGCGATCGGTGCGATGTTCAACTTCATCGTGGCCTTTACGGTGGACAAGTTCACCAAAGAGCCGCCGGAGCACATCCAGCACTTGGTGGAAAGCGTACGCACACCGCGCGGTTCCAAAGCGGTTGATGGCGCGCACTAAAGCAGTTTGATTTAGCTGTAACATAGACCCCGCCGCACTCCGGCGGGGTTTTTACTTGGAGACGTTATGACGTATGTCAGTTTGGCGATTAATTGGATATTGTTCCTCGCGCTATTTCCCATGGCTTTTATCTGGCTGCGCCGCGCGTGGCAAATCGCGGTGAAACGGGATTTTTCCGAAGTGGCACTCAAGCGCGGACTGTCGCCGCAAAACCCGGAAAAATATGCGCCATACAGTGCCGCCGTCAATTTGCTGGCGGGCGTGGTGGTGGTCTTCGTGATCGTTGGTGTGCTGGTCGCCGCGTTTGATTTTGCGACCTGGAGCGCCATGGCCGGGGTGACCATCTGGCTGAAAATCATTGCCGATTTTATCGTGAGCCGCCAGGCACACCTGTTTGCCGACAAGAAATAGCCGCCGCAGCGAATACCTAAAAACCCCCGCCACTTCAGCGGGGTTTTTTATTGGCGCAAAGGTTTGCTGGTAAGCTGCGCCTGTCTTGCGGAAGGCAACTGGTCTTTATTGAGTATTGACGCTGGCGGGGAGCGTGCGTAGAAGGGTGACGCGCCGTTTTCAAGTCGTGAAAACGGACAATTATTGCGGAGTTAATTGATGGACAGCAAACCGGGAATCCTGACGCGTACACGAAATTTCATGTGCAAGCCCAATGCCAAATATCCCGTATTTGCCATTGCGGTGGTGAGCATATTTGCGGGGATTATTTTTTGGGGCGCGTTTAACACCGCGATGGAAGCGACTAACGAATTCGAGTTCTGCATTTCCTGCCACGAAATGCGCGACAACGTTTACCCGGAATACAAAAAAACCATCCACTTTTCCAACCGCGTCGGCGTGCGCGCCATCTGCTCAGATTGCCACGTGCCCAAGACCTGGGGCTACAAACTGCTGCGCAAGATAGAAGCCAGCCGCGAACTGTGGGGCAAAATTGCCGGGCATATTGATACCCGTGAGAAATTTGAAGCACATCGCATGGAAATGGCGACCCGCGAATGGGCGCGCATGAAAGCCAACGACTCGCGCGAATGCCGCAACTGCCACACCTTCGATGCCATGCGCGGATCGAAAGATATGCAATCGGTCTATGCGCGCCACATGAAAGCCAAAGACGCGGGCAAAACCTGCATCGACTGCCACAAAGGCATCGCCCACCTGCTGCCGAACGAGTACGACGAGATTGAAGTGGAGTGAGTCGTGGCTTGTCTGGCATAGCAACTTCACGGGAACGCCCGCCAATAGGCGATCTACCTCATGCACCTCGTGGAGATGCCCGTATTTAGGGGCTTGCGGGCAAGGTGGCTGTTGTGATTTTGCTTTTTCACCTCAAAACATCATAAATCCCGCCACCAGCGTGGTCACCACCGCATAAGGCAGCGCCATCCACAACATACGCCCGTAACCCAGCCGGATCAGCGGTGCGATTTGCGAGGTTAGCAGGAAGAGGAAGGCGGCCTGTCCGTTGGGGGTGGACATGCTGGGGATGCCGGTGCCCATCACCACGGCGACCGACTGCGCGTCGAACAGTTCGCGGCTGGTCAGTCCCGCGTCGAATGCGGCTTTGAGTTCCTTCATGTAAATCGCGGCCACGAACACGTTGTCGCTGATGGCGGATAACGCGCCGTTGGTGACGAAGATCATGAACACCTGCATTTTGGGTTCCAGCGACAACACCCACTGAATGACCGAGCTGAACATGTGCAGGCTGCCAATCATCGCCACGATCACGTAGAACACCACCAGCAAGGAGGCGAACGGCAGGCCGGGCATAAACGCTTCGGCCACGTGGTGTTCGTCGGTGACCCCGGCGATGGAGGAAACGACGACGATGACGGCCAGCCCGATCAGGCCGATCTCGGCGATGTGGAAGGCCAGCGCCAGCACCATGAGCAGGGCGACCACGCCTTGTGCAACCAGCATCACGCGGTCGTGCGGCGTGTGGTTGGCGCGCAGGCGGCGGTCTTCGTCCAGCAAAATCTGGCGCACACCGGCGGGCAACTCGGCTCCGTAGCCGAACCATTTATTTTTTTCGATCACCCAGCAAGTGGCGATTCCGGCCAGCAAGGTCGGGATACTGGCGGGCGCTACATGCAAAAAGAATTGCACGAAATTCCAGCCCGCTTCGGTGCCGATCACGATGTTTTCCGGCTCGCCGACCAGCGTGCAGACCCCGCCGATGGCCGTGCCGATTGCGCCGTGCATCAACATGCTGCGCAACACGGCGCGGAACTGTTCGAGGTCGGCGCGATGGATTTCATCCACATAATCGTCGGTTAAATCGGGGTCATCGTGGTAGCCCCGGCTGGACACCACGCGGTGATACACCTCGTAAAAACCGATGGACACGGCGACCAGCACCGCCAAAATAGTGAGCGCGTCGAGGAAGGCCGAAAACACTGCCACCACGGTGATAATCACTAGGTTAAGCGTGACGCGCGAGTGAATGCCGAGCAGGATGTGGCTAATCATGCGGTACAACATGCCGCGCAGAAAATGCACGCCAGCCACCATAAAAATCACCAGCAACAACACCGGCAAACCGTGTTCGACTTCGCGGTAAACCGCGTGGGTGTCGGTCAGCCCGAGGGCGACGGCTTGAATGGCGAGCAGGCCGCCGGGTTGCAGCGGAAAACATTTCAGCGCCATCGCCAGCGTAAAAATAAATTCGGCCAGTATCAGCCAGCCGGTGACCAGCGGCCCGGCCATAAAATACACCGCGACGTTGAGGATGAGGCTGGCGATGATGGCCTGTTTGTACCAGTTCGGCGTATGGCCGAGGAAGCTGGTGGCGAGCGCGCGAAAGACGCTGGATTGGATAGCTGTTGTCATGGTTTTGCTCGATTGGGTTGTGTTCTGTGAGTTGGCGAATTAGTCGCAGTTTCCGATGGATGGCACTTTGCACACCTTGCCGTCAGTCCAGACGGCCTCGGACAAGCGGGCACCGATGATGCGGCTGCGCCGGATGGAAGTGCCGGACAGGTTGGCTTGCTTCAGATTGGCATTGTTCAGAAAAGCCCCGTCCAGCAAGACACCGCGAAGATCGGCTTGCTGCAAGTCCGCACCAACCAAATTGGATCGGGTCAGGTTGGCGTTATTCAGCTTGGCATGTGACAGATCCGCGCCTTCAAGATAGGCTCTGGTCATGCTTGCACCAGAAAATTGGGCACGGGGCAGACTCGCATTTCTCAAGTTCGCTCCCTGCAAGTTGGCACCTTCGAAATTGGCATCGGCACTATCGCCGCGTTCCAAGCGGGCGGACTTGAGGTTGGCACCGCGAAAATCCGCTCCCCTGAGCCGGGCACCTTCCAGATTCGCCCCTTCCAGATTCGCGTTGCGGAAATCTCCGCCGTTCAAATCGGCATTACGCCAGACCACATTTTTCAGCGTGGCTCCCTGGCATTTAGCTTTTGCCTGAGGGAGACATTGCCCGATAGCATCGTGCGCAAAAAATGTCGTCGCCGCGAGCAGCATGCCTAGGTTGAGAACGAGCCGGGAGCGTATGCGCGGCATAGGTTCGGGAAGGACACCGGCATGAGTTGTGGTCATCATCATTCATTCTCCATTTGCATTTGGTTCTGGCAGGCCGCCGCGAAAATCAGGGCGCGTACAATCAGGTGTGAAATGGCCTGTTCCGGGATGTTTGCGTTGGCTAGAAATATAGGAGAATTCCGCATCGCTGAAAATTCGGGCAAGCCACTACGTGTTTCACTTAGGGTTCGCGCCGAGTAAGGGTTGCCCTTACGGGTGCTGCGGATGTGTGACGAAGGGGGATAGGGGAAAATGACTGCCAGTACTTTCATTCTGAAAGCCATGCACACGACATCGTCAAAACTGTTCGCGGGACTCGCCTTTGTCCTCGTCTATGTCCTGCTCGACTGGGCGAGTTATCTGCACCCGATGTACGGGCTCAACATTACGCCTTGGAACCCGTCGCTCGCGCTCGGCTTGGTGGTCTGGTTCAGGGCGGGCAAGCGGGTGGCGATACCGTGGTTTGCCGCGATTTTAATCAGCGAAATTCTGGTGCGCGGTTTGCCCGCTTCGTTGCCGCTCACGCTGGCACTTTCCGGGGTGCTGACCATCGGCTACGGCATCATGGCGGAAGTGTTGCGGCGTTATGTTGATGGGGAAATTTTGCGTGACCGTCACAGGTTGTTGTCGTGGTTGGTGGTGGTCGTGATCGGTACGCTGGCGACCAGTTGCATTTTTATTTCGCTGCTCTATTTCACGGGACTGATTCCCGTCGGCGACTGGTTGGTGGCGACAGTGCGTTTCTGGGTGGGCGATTGCGTTGGCATCGTGGTGACCATGCCCTTCTTCTGGTTGCTGCTGGACGGGCGGGCGCGCTTGCGCAATCTGTTCGCGCGCTGGGAAACAGCGGGCTACGGTTTGCTGGCGGTAGCCGCATTGTGGGTCTCGTTCGGCTTGGGCGGCGACGGCGAGTTCCAGTATTTTTATCTGCTGTTCCTGCCCATCGTGTGGGCGGCAGCGCGCCAGGGTGTGCCGGGCGCGGCCATTGCCGCGTTCATTCTGCAGGCGGGCATCATCGTCGCGGTGCAATGGCAAAATCTGGTGGCGGTCACCGTGTTTGAATTGCAGTTGCTGGGCGCGGTGCTGGCTTTTGTCGGGCTGTTTATCGGCGCGGTGGTGGATGAGAAACAGCGCGTGAGCAACGAATTACGCCAGACTTTGCGCCTGGCGGCAGCGGGCGAAATGGCCGCCGCGCTGGCGCACGAACTGAACCAGCCGCTCACGGCTTTGTCCGCTTACGGTTCGGCTTGCCAGCAAATGTTGGAACGCGGCGGTGATGCCGAGAGGTTGCGCGAAACGATTGCACGCATGGTGGCCGAGTCGCATCGGGCGGCGGGTGTGGTCAGACGCTTGCGCGATTTTTTCCGCACCGGAGCCACGCAACTGGAACGCCTCGCGCTGCAAGAGTTGGTCGATAGTGTGGCCGCACAATTCGCCGACAAAGCGGCGAGCCAAGGCGTGCGGCTGGAAGTGCAGGCGATGCCGCCGTGTTGGCTGCTGGCGGACAAGTTGCAATTGGAAGTGGTGTTGCGCAACCTGCTCGCCAATGCGTTTGACGCAGTGGGCGAACAGCCCGCCGGACAACGCCGCATCGAGATGCTGGCTAGTGTCGAGGACGGTGCGGTAAATATTCGCGTGGAAGACAGCGGCCAAGGTTTGTCCGTCGCCAACGTGGCGCGATTGTTCGAAGCATTCCAGTCTTCCAAGTCCAGCGGGCTGGGGCTGGGGCTGGCCATCAGCCGCGCCATCGCCCATGCCCACGGCGGTGAACTGGAAGCCGTGGCGGCGGACAAAGGTGTATTCGTACTCACCTTACCCACAGAGGAAAATTTTAATGAACCAGCCTAGGGGTTACACCGTTTACATCGTGGAAGACGATCCCTCGGTGCGTGACGCGCTGGGGCTGTTGCTCGGGCTACAGGGTTATGCCGTCGCCATGTTCGGCGATGCCGAAAGTTTTTTGGCGGCGCGGCGCGCCGATTGGCGCGGCTGCGCCCTGATCGACATCCGTATGCCCGGCATGGACGGCTTGGCTTTGCAAAAAATGATGCTGGAATCCGGTTACGACATCCCGGTCATCATCATGACCGGACACGGCGATGTGGATTCCGCGCGCAACGCATTCAGAGCGCAGGCCGTGGATTTTCTGGAAAAACCCATCGACCAGACCAAGCTGATCGCCGCCATCGAGGATGCATTCACCCGGCAAATTTCCGCGCAGGAATCGGAAAATAACCAAAGTGATTTCTCGCGGCTGGTGGCGACATTAACCCCGCGCGAACAAGAGGTGATGCAACTGGTGGTGGCCGGGCGGCACAACCGCGAGATCGCGGAATTACTCGGCATCAGCGCGCGCACGGTGGAAGTCCACAAAGCCAGAATGATGGCGAAACTGCAAGTTGCCTGCGTGCCGGATTTGGTGCGCATGAGCCTCGTCGGTCGCAACAAGTAGGAGAAAGTTTCCTGCACGGCAAACGTGCAGACAGTAATAACAAAAACTGCGTGTCAGAGCCACGCAGCATTAGGGCAGCAGCAGAGTTGGGGGATGGGAAGGGGTGCGTAATACAACCCGGAACATCCCCGTTTTTTTGCGCGACGCGCACGATGCTGAACAGCTTGAGATGTGTACCGCTCAATAGCAATGCTTTGTAGAACGCCTATTCATGGGCTTGCATTGTTTGTTTCACGAGACTAACCTAGGCACTTATTCACAAGTAACGAGGCTCGTCTCTTGATTCAATCCAATTCCATTTACCCCTACATCGCCAATCAAGGGGTCACCACGGTCGCTGAGTTGGCTAAGCTCAAGCTTTCGCGTCCGGCTTTGTATCGCGAACTTGCGAAGCTGGTGGAGGAAGGTCGTATCGTGCGGGTGCGGCGCGGGGCATATCAGGTCGCCGCAGCATTGGATGAAAGCGACACGTGGGTGCAGGTGATGTTGCGTTATCCGCAAGGCGTGCTGTGTTTGCTTTCGGCCTTGACGTTTCATGATCTCACCACACAATCACCGCCGGTGGTGTGGTTGGCACTTCCCAAAAGCGCGTGGCACAAAACGGATGAATATCCCCCCTTGCGCATCCTGCATTTTTCCGGTGAAGCGTTCACGGCGGGCGTTGAGTCACACCAAAGACCGGGTGGAATAGTGCGCGTCTATTCAGCCGCAAAAACCGTGGCCGATAGCTTCAAATTTCGTAATCGTATCGGACTGGATGTGGCGATTGAAGCACTGCGTGAAGGATGGCAACAGCGGCGCTTTACGCTAGCAGAGTTGGATGCGATGGCGCGCATTTGTCGCGTGCAAGCGGTGATGAAACCTTACGTTGAGACGTTGGTGGCATGAACCCGGAAAATACATTAAGCCATCATTCCCCCGGCGAAGGACGAAATTCAAAACCGCCGCTGGTGCTGGTGAAGTTGCATAAAGTGCTGGATAGACATCCCAGAATTTCTGGACGAAGTTAAAGCGGCTTGAAAAAAATTGGCTGAATAAGTTCAGCCATTAACTTCGCCCATTTTCAAATCATTTTCAAAACCCAACCTCACGGGAACGCCCGTCAATAGGCGTTCTACATCATGTGGTGCGTGTAGATCGCCTATTGACGGGCATCTTCGGGTGATGGGGTGTTGGAAAAACCTAAATGACGGGGTATTTTGCTTGGTAATGATAAGAGCAATGGAGATCGACCCTATCGCTTTATCACCACACAACCGGCACTGTGTAAGCCGCAAACGCATGGTCGGCAGTAACGATGGTCAACCCTTCCAACATCGCTTGGGCGATGATGATGCGGTCGAAAGGATCTTTGTGGTGCGGCGGGAGTTTTGCTAAATGGCTGATGTGAGCCAACTCGATCGCCAGTATTTTGAAGTTATTCTCTTGCACATTTTTGTTCACCAACTCTTCGACAGGCATCGCCAAAGTGAGCTTTTCGAGCTGGCATTTGATTTGCATTTCCCAAGGGGAGGCCATGCTCAAATAAAATTCATTCTCACCCGAACTACACAACTCCCTGACCGTTTTGGACAATCGCTCTGGATCATCGTTGAGCCAGAGGAAAACGTGGGTATCCAGCAAGAGTTTCACAACTTACCATCCAGCCAGAAACTCTCCGGCAATGGCTCATTGAAATCGTCGCTCATTTTTATTTTTCCTTGGAATAGCCCCAATTTCACAGGCTTTGATGGCTGCGCTATTTCCTCATACATCACAATCACCCGCGCTTTATTGGCGTGAATTGTTTTGGGCAATTGCAAATGGATTTGCTGGTTGCGGTCAATATCCACAGGGAATTCGATAGCGTGCATGATAGTTATTCCTCGGCAAGGATGGGACGGTTGGGATTGTAGCAAGCAGTTGGTGCGAATTGATACTGGCATTGATGTGTGGCTTTTACTTCAAACCTCACGGGAACGCTCGCCAATAGGCGATCTACGTGATGTGATTGATGGAGAACGCCTATTGGCGCGCTTCTTCGGGCAGTGTTACTTTAAATCGCCCGCTTTGTTGTCGCCATCTTTGGGCGTGTTGGTCGGCTGATACAGAAAATTATTCGCCATGGTGAGAAATAGCGGGGTGGGACAGACCAAGCGCGAACAGGCTTTGGCGATAAACGCGGCGGCCATCAGCGGCAAAATCATCTCGTGGTTGTCGGTCATTTCCATGACGATGACAAACGCGGTGATGGGGGCTTGGGTGACACCGGCGAAGTAGGCAACCATGCCGAGAATAATCGCCGCACCAGCCGGCACGGAGGTAAAAATGTGCGCGATGTTGACCCCCAACCCCGCGCCCGCCGAGAGCGAAGGAGCCATGATGCCGCCGGGGATGCCGCTGATATAAGAAACGGCGGTCGCCGCCAATTTCAGCAGCCCGTAATTTTCCGGCAAGGCCGCGTTGCCATCGAGCAGTGATTTGGCTTCGCTGTAACCGCTGCCGTAAGTGGAACCGCCCGAAGCCAGCCCCAGCAGTGCCAGAACCAGACCGCAGGCGGCGGCCAGCGCGAGCGGTTTGGCGCGCATCCAATTTCCCATGCGCCCAGCCAGACCTTTGTTGACCTCGATCAAAAAGCGGCTGAACGCGCCGCCCAGCAGCCCGCCCGCAACACCGCAGAGCAGAACCACGCTCCAGTCCGTGCCGAAAGCCAGCGTTTCGTTGGTGTGGCCGAAATAAGAATAATTGCCGAGCAGCGCCAGCGAAGTGATGCCCGCCACGATTACGGTCAGCAAAATGGTGGAACTGTTGTGCTCTTCAAACGAGCGGCTCATTTCCTCGATGGCGAACACGATGCCCGCCAGCGGTGTGTTGAACGCGGCGGCCACTCCGGCTGCGCCACCGGCCAGGATCAAGCCTTTCTCCAGATCGTGGCGGGGGAAGCGGGCGAGCTTGCCCATGTTGTGCATGATGGCCGCGCCGATTTGCACGGTCGGTCCTTCGCGCCCGACCGAGGTGCCGAACATCAGTCCGAACACGGTCAGCGCGACCTTGCCGAGGGCCACGCGCAGTGAAAGAACATGCTCGCGGATTTTGCTGCTTTCTTTGGGGTCCAGCGAGGCGATGGTTTGCGGGATGCCGCTGCCTTGTGATCCCGGGAAATATTTGCGCGTCAGGAAGACGATCAACACCAGCCCGAGCGGGGTCAGCAACAGCGGCAGATAAGGAGAAATGGCGAGCATTCTGTGGAACACGTCATTCGCCCACTCGCAGGCCAGCGCAAACAGGATGGCGGCCAGCCCGACACCGATTGCTCCGCCCACAAAAACGAGGCGGCGTTTCCAGTCATGAATCAAAACAATCTCCGCAAGAGTATTGGCATCGGCATATCAAAATATGCGCCGGAAATGGGTGGTGTTTGTCGCATTCTAGCGGGAATCCGGTTGCTTGAAGTTCACCCTGTCGGGGGATTTCTGCTTTTGGCAAATTCAACGGGTGGTTTGTCCCGCCCCATGTACAAAGTCAAATCCAGATGGTTGTAGGGAATCTCGATATGGTGCTCATCGAACGCCACTTTTACGCGCTGCAAAAATTCGCGGCGCACTCCCCATTGCTCCAGCGCGGTGGTTTTGAAGCGGCAGCGAATCACGATGGCCGAATCCGCCCAGTCCTGCACGCCGGCAATTTCGATGTCATCCAGAATCTTGCTGCCGAAGCTGTCGGAAACGCGCAACTGCCCGGCGACTTCGCGCAACACCGCGTTTACCGCTTCGATATTTTCGCTGTAGGCGATGCTCACGTCGATGACCGCATATGCGTAGCCGCGCGATTTATTGGTGACCGTCGTGATCAGGCCGTTCGGCACATAGTGAACGTTTCCCTCATAATCGCGCAGGCAGACATAACGCAGCGTGACATCCTCAACCACCCCGGTTTTTCCGCAAATCTCCACCACATCGCCTTGGCGGATCTGGTTCTCCACCAACAGGAAAAATCCGCTGAAATAATCCTTGATGAGGCTTTGCGCGCCAAAACCGACCGCGATACCCACTACGCCTGCCGCGCCCAGAATGGGGGCGATTGAAATGCCCAGCTCGCTCAATATCAGCATCCCCGCCACCAGCGAGATCACCAGCGTTGAGAGGTAGCGGAACACGCGAGCCAGCGTATTGATGCGCCGACCTTCTTCGGCATTGTCGGCGCGGCTGCCCATATAGTTGCGGAACATGCGGATCAAATTCCGGCTCGATACCGACAGCAGCCACGCCAACAACATGATGACCGTGACATGCAGCAGTTCTATCGGGACATAGGGAAAGTTGAAATAGGGCGGGCTATTCATGCGACATCCCTTCGTTAGAAAAGTAAAACCCCGTGAGGTCTGACAATATCTCCGGGTGCAAAAAAGATATTCCAGATTTGAAGGCGGAAAGATATTTGTGGGAAGCCATGATTTGCTCGTATCAGCTTAGTCTGACAGCCAGCAACAGGATAACGCAGGCAAAACCACCATCTCGTTTTCCGCCGTGAGGAGCAAACCCGTGCACAAATCCATCATGCTGTCCTGGCGGAACAGGCCGAATTGCTTCAATGCCGAGACAGAGAAACTTTGCGGCGCGTTGTTGAAATTGCAGGCTACCAGCACGATGTTGCGGCTGTTGTGCGGGTTGCTGCGGGAAAACAGCAGCAGGTTGGGGTTGTCAACGGCAAATAATTGCCGGTTGTCGAAATCGGCAAACGCGGGCGTTTCCTTGCGCAACGCGATCATTTTTTTCAGGCCGCTGAATATGCGCTGTTCGACGCTTCCCTTTACGTGGCGTTTTTCCGCCTTGGTCCAGTCGAAATAGGAACGGTTCATCCAGCGATTGTCATCGCGTTGGTACGGGTCGGCCAGATATTCCAGATTGTTGAGTGTGCCAATTGCATCGCCGTAATAGAGCAAAGGAATTCCGCCGAAGGAAAGGAGGGTGCAGTGCAGCAACAGAATGGTGTTAATCGCCGCATCAATGGCGGCTTCATCGCCGCTTGCCATGGCCGCTTCGAGCCCGACCAGCGAGGCGAGCGAGCCGGAAATTCGGGCATCGCCGGTTCTGGGATTGTCGCCGAACGGCAATCCCCTGGCGGGCGAATCGGGAAACTTGCCGGTGAAAAAATCCAGCAGAAAACGCCGGTGCTGAACCGGGTCATAACCTGCCAGGCGCGCATCGCTGTCGTCGAAGCCGAGGCCGATATCGTCGTGGCAACGCACGTAGTTTAGCCAGGTCGCCCGCTCCAGCTTGAGCGGCAAATTCCGTATACCCAGATTGAGCAGCTTGGCATTCTTGGTGGCAACCGCATCCCACAGCAACGACATCAACGTGGCGTTGTAGGCAATCTCGCACTCTTTGGCATTGATCGCGTCTTCCCCGAAATACTTGGCAATTTCGCCGGGGGCGACAATGGCTTCGGCGATAAACAACACGCCCGGTGCGGTCACCTGACAACAGTCCTTCATCAACTGCAACAGCAAATGGGCTTCGCGTTCGTTCTGGCAAGTGCCGCCTATTTTTTTCCACAGGAAGGCCACCGCATCCAGGCGCAGAATATCCGCGCCCTTGTTTGCCCAGAACAGGATGATGTCCATCATTTCGATCAATACGGCAGGGTTGCGGTAGTTCAAATCCCACTGGTATTGGTTGAATACGGTCATCACCCATTTGCCCATCGCCTCATCCCAGGTGAAGTTGCCGGGCGCGGTTGAAGGGAAGATTTCCGGCAGGGCTTGCTCGAAGGCATCCGGTATTTCCCGGTCATCGAAAGTGAAGTAATAGTCCTGGAATTTTTTTTCACCGGCGCGCGCTTTCTGCGCCCATTCGTGCTCGTTCGAGGTATGGTTGACCACCACATCGAGTACCAGCAACATCTCGCGTTTCTTAAGGGTTGCGGCCAGTTCTTCGACATCTTCCACCGTGCCATAACGGGGATCAATCTTGCAAAAATCCCGCACGGCATAGCCGCCGTCGGCGTGGTCCGGCGGGCAATCGAGCATGGGCATGACATGCAGCATATTGATTCCTAAATCCTGCAAATAGGGCAGCTTTGCTTTCAATCCCTGCAAATTTCCCGCAAAGCGGTCGCAGTAAAGCGCCATGCCCACCCACTTCTGGCTCATGAACCAGTCGTAGTCCCGTTCGCGCGCGAGGTCGGATTTGCGCAAACTGGGGGAACGTTCCATATAGCGCAGCGCGAGTGTCTCGACCAGACTGACCATTTGTTCCTTGAAGTCGGCGCGCTCGCCATACAACAGGCGAAACAGTGAGTGAATGGAATAAAAATTGGCCCCGAGCCGGGTATAAAAATGGCGCAGGCGGAAGTTTCCGATCTCGGGTTTCAACTGGATCAGAATTTCGTTCAACATCGCATGAGACGCTTGTTCGTACATTAATGCTCTCCCGAATTTTTAGCGTGCGCGCAACCAAGTGTCCGCTTCCGGCCAGAAATGTGCGACCCCCTCAAGGATTCCGGCCGCATAATTTCCATTCATTTCCAGATACCCGCCCCGGGCGACATACAGCACGTCTTCATGCACCTGCCCGACGGCGGTTCTCACGTCATCTTCCGCATTGGCAACCAGTACCGACGGGATATCGCTCAACAACACATCCAGATCGTTGCCGCTATCACCGGCAAACAAAGTGTGCTCGGTATCATAGTTCGCCTGCTGCATCAGAAAGCGGATGGCGTGCAGTTTGCTGGCGCTGGCGGGCAGCACATCCAGCAAACCGATGGAAGCATGTTCGTCGATACTCCAAATCAGGGAAGATTTCATCCCTGCTTGATATAGATGTGTTGCGATGTCATCCATCAACTCCTGCCCCCCGACTCCGGGTTCCACGTAATAGCTGAGTTTGTGGCGACCTTGTTTGTCTGCTTCCTGTCTTTTCAGCGCGGTGAAAACACTCAACAAACGGTCAATATCTGCGCGCGGCCAATCCTGCCCGATCAGCGCGCTCCAAGCGTGCCAGCGATGCCAGCCGGTGGCGGTGATGCGGTAAATGGTTGTGCCAACATCGGCGATCACAAAATCCGGTTGCGGCAAACCGTATTCTGCTATTCCCTGCTCGATGAGCGAGCGATGACGACCCGTCACATAGACCAGCGCAAGCGCTTCGTGCGCGGCAAATTGCCTGAAAAGGGCGAGTGCCTGTTTGGATTCCGCCTGTATTCCGTTCGGGATCAGGGTGCGGTCAAGATCGACACAAAGCAATCGTCGTTTCATCCTTAACACCTTAGTTAGCCACGGATGAACACGGATATTCACTGATAAAACCCTGCGTTACGCAAGAGTTGCTACTCACCTGAACGATGGGAGCAGGTTTCCCGGATAAGGTAGTATTTATCCCAGATAATTCATTAGAGCAGAACCCGCTCCTTCCCCCTTGTAGGGGGAAGGTTGGGATGGGGGTAGAGTAGTGGAACAGTAACGTTTCTACCCCCACCCTAGCCCTCCCCCTGCAAGGGGGAGGGGACATGATGGCTAATAGAATATTTGGGTTTATCCGTGTTTCATCCGTGTTCATCCGTGGCTCAATTACGTTTTTAAATTTCATGGTGTTCCCCATTACCGTTCTGTTTCAAGAAAGCGATAGTGCGCCATCGCTTCCAAAATGCCCGCCGCATGGGGTTGGCTGGAGAAATAGATTTTTTCCGTTTTGGACAATTCGGACAACTCCGCCAGATGGCGGTTATCCACCACAACCCCCAGCGTATTGCCGCGCAACATATCCGCATCCGCCCCGGTGACTCCGGCGACCAGTGTACTCTCCAGCGTGAAGCCGTATTGCTCGGCGCACCAGCGCAGAGCGAGTCCTTTTGAAGCCCTGACGGGCAGAATGTCGAGAAATTGTCCGAAGGAAAAAATGGCATTCACCGCCTGCTCGTTACGCAACAATAATTGCCGGATTTCCTGCGCATCCGCCACGGTGTGGTCGACAAAGTAACTGATCTTGAAAGCGCTCTGGAAGTTTTTCGGCTGCAACTTGAGACCGGGAATTGTTTTGAGAATTTTGAGTATCGCCTGCGGATTCCACAGATGGTTGATATGGCATTTCCAGCGTGCATCTTCGGTCAGGTTGGGCGCATAGTGAATCTCGGTGCCCTGGCCGGTAATCAACACGTCCGGCCGGGGTACGCCGTGCTGGCGCATAGTAAACAGCGCATCGTCCAGCAGCCTCCCGGTCGCCACGCCGAAAACAATACTTTTGTGATGCATGCGTACGGTTTGCAGAAAAGCCGTCAGCGATTCCCGGTTGCCGATCAGGTTTAAATCGAGGCTGGTAAAAATCGCCTTCTCCTGAAATCCGCCGGATCGTCTTTGGGGTGCGATTGCCGGAGTCGCTTCGGTTTTTTCCACAAGTGGCCGCACCACGGATAAATATTTTTTCACATGAGCCGGCCAGGAATAATGGTGGCGCACGCCCTCGATGCCGTTCTTCGCAAATTGATTCCACGCCTTTTTTTGGGTCAGAATTTTCAGCAGTGTTACCGCCAACGCAGGCCGGTCGAGCGGATTGACGAGGTAGCCGTTGCGGCAGTTCTTGATGATGTCGCCGGGGCCGCCGTCTTCGGTGGCGACGACAGGCAGCCCGCAAGCCGCCGCTTCCAGCAAAGTCAGGCCGAAAGGCTCGGTGAGGGCGGGATTGACCAACACGCCGCCCGACAGCGTGGCGAGCCGGTACAACACGGAAACGTCTTCGGCCTTGTGATGTTTGGGGAAGGCTACTTTGCCGTACAAGTCGTACTTGTCGATGGCCAGCAGAATGTCGTTGAGGACGGCTTTCGGAACAGTTTCCATATCCTGAATATCGTCCCGGTTTCCCGCCACGATCAGCAGATTGGCAATGTTCTGCAATTCGGCAGACGACCCGTAGGCCTCGATCAACGCGACGATATTTTTTTTGGGGTCGGGACGCGACAAGGCAAGAATGAGGGGCTTGTCCGCATCGCGCAAAAAACGGCTCAGCTCCATTGCTGCGGGGCTGTTTATTTCGTCACCGAGGGGCGGGAAGAATTTTTCGAGATCGGTTCCCGGCGGAATCACGCGCATGCGTTCGGGCTGGTAAAAATCATAGAGCCCGTACTGTTGTTCGATTTCCTGCTGCGTGCTGGTGATGATGCGCGCGGCGACACCCAGCGTGGTTTCTTCGGCTTCGATGCGGCGGGAGATATGGTAGGTCGCCTCGATCTCGTCGCGTTTGAGGCCGCTAGCCAGCAACTGCTTGCGCTTGTTGTGTCCCAGCGAATGCCCGGTATGCACCAGCGGCACGCCGAGTTGGTGCGCGAGGCGCGAGCCGACATATCCCGCATCGGCATAATGGCTGTGAATAATATCGGGCAGGCGTTTCTGGCGCTTGAGGAAAGCCAGTGCGTTATCGGAAAAATTCTCCAGCGAATCCCACAGCAATTCCTTGCGCAAATATTTGGGTTCGCCGCATTCGATGCGCACGATGGCAACTTTTTCGGATAAAGGCTCAATCAGTTCGGCGTAGTCGGAAGCCACCTGTTTGTCGATCACGCGCCGCGTCAGCAGCACCACTTTTTCCACCTCCGGGTGATCGCCCAACGCGCGCGCCAGTTCCACCACATATTTGGTTTGACCGCCGGTGTCCGCATCGCGCCCCAGCTCAAGCTCGTGCCCGCGAATCAAACCGTGAATGCTGATAATGGCGATAGTCAGCGGCGGCTTGAGGGACGACGGGCGGATTTTCATTTCGCCCACTCTGTCAGGAAGGGTTGATAGAAATCCGGGTGGTCCGGGACTGCTCCACGGATTTCGCAGATTGCGGCGGCGAACGAATTGGCGCGTTCCAGCGTGAGCGCCATCGGCCAGCGCCTCAGCTTGCCGAGGATGGAAACGGCGGAAAAACCGTCACCCGCACCGACCGAATCCAGCATGTTTATTTCCCGCGCCACCCGCCCGGCTTCAATCATTTTTCCGCTGTTGTTCAAGAGCCATGCCCCGTCAGCGCCGCAGGTAACCACCACCTGTTCCAGCGTGAAGCGCTCAAGCAGTTGCCGCGCCCAATCGTGCGGAGAAGTGCCGTGCAACTCAAACTTTTCTGCCAGTACGCACAACTCGTCGCGATTGAGTTTCAGCGTGTCGGCATATTGCAGCGACTGCTTGAGTGTCGGCTCGTCGTACCAAGGGGAGCGCAGGTTTATATCCAGAAATTTTGTCGCGCTGATGCCGCGCAACAGCGTTTTGAGCGCTTGTCTGGATTTGTCGCCGCGTTGCGCCAGCGTGCCGAAATACACCAGCGACGGGTTGGCGGAAAGCGCGCTCATGCGCGCGACGGCAGGGTGGATGCAATCGTATGCCTGGTTGGGCAGAATTTCGAAGCGGTGTTCACCGTCGCCGGGAAACACTTTGACGCGGCCCGTCGGGCGGCTGTTGTCGCACTGGATGCCCGAGGTTTCCATGCCGTTTGCCGACATGGTGGCAAGCACTTCTTCGCGCAGGGCATCGTGTCCCAGACGCGAAATCAGCACCGGGTTTTCGCCCAGACCCTTGAGGTGGCGCGCCACATTGAATGGCGCGCCACCAAGCACGGTGCGATCCGGAAAAACATCGGCCAATATCTCGCCAAAAAGAACGACCGCACCTTTGGGACTATGCGAATGTGCGGCCAAAACAGTGTGACCTTTGCGCGCCGTGGAAATCACAAACCCGACTTGAAAATGAAATCGACGCGACGGTTTTCCTGCCAGCATTTTTCTGCGGCACAGGTTAGACGGGGTTTCTCCTCGCCCAAACTGACGGCCTGCATGCGGCTGGCGGAAATGCCGCTCAAACGCAGCGCATCTTTAACCGCGTTTGCGCGCCGTTCGCCCAGCGCCAAGTTGTATTCGCTGCTGCCGCGTTCGTCCGCGTGGCCTTCCAATACGACCGTTGCGCGGCTATCGGTTTGCAGGAAATTGGCGGCCTGGCGAACCCGTTCCAGAAACTCCGGCTTGATCGCGGATTGGTCAAAATCAAAATAGACGCTTTTCTTGTGCAATTCGGCCAGAAGTGCGGCGGATGGTTCCGAGCTTTGGCGGGAAGCGCTGGCTGGCGGCAGCGCAGAGGATTGAGACGAAGCGGCGGCGGGAGCTGTTTTGTTTGCGCTTGCCGGCTGAGCTTGAGCCGCCGCAAGCAGCGGCACAGCATTGCTTGTCGCCGCAGAATTCGCCTGAGTCTGCGACAGTTGCTGCGGAGGCGGTTTGGCGGGGGCGGAGCAGGCCGAGATCACCAGCAAAACGGGGAACAGCAGGATTGGATTGAGTTTCATGATTTTCTCCTTGGCAAACATTGACTACAAATATATTGGCTTCAATATAATTTATTGAGGAATATACTGCAACCGAAAATTTTCCCGGAATGTTGAATATTTCGGGATAAACGCGGATAGGAATGAATTTTGAAACGTTGCATCGTGAAGAAGCGCGCCAATAGGCGATCTACATG
>JAGVNQ010000058.1 GCA_020053195.1 Sideroxydans sp. | reverse complement strand
GCGTTTGGCGGCGTGCGCACCATCATCAATATCGGCGGGCAGGATTCCAAAGCGATTCAAATTGACGGCAACGGCCACGTGGTCAATTTCGCCATGAACGACAAATGCGCGGCGGGCACGGGACGTTTTCTGGATGTGGCGGCGCGCAATCTTGATCTCGATCTGGAAGACTTGGGCGACATGCACTTCGCGGCGGACACCGCGCCGCTCACCATCAACAGCACCTGCACCGTGTTCGCCGAATCCGAGATCATCGGCCTGCTGGCGAAAGGTCACGGCAAGGCGGAAATTATCGCGGGCATCCATTACTCCATCGCCTCGCGCACCGTGCGTCTGGCCAAGCGCGTGGGCATCGAAGACCGCGTGTATTTCGACGGCGGCCCGGCGCTGAACAAGGGGCTGGTCGCGGCGTTGCAGGATGAATTGGGACGCGAGTTGGTGATCCCCGATCATCCGCAAACCACCACTGCGTTCGGTGCGGCGATGCTGGCGAAGAGCGAATTTTTTGCTGAGGAAAAGGCGTAGGTTGTGGCGGGTTTACTTGATCCGTAATCACTGTCGCGGCCAGTTCCTCCCCCTTCAAGGGGGAGGCTAAGTGGGGGATGGGGCAATGACTTGAATTACCCCCATCCCCACCCCAACCCTCCCCTTGAAGGGGAGGGAGCAATGCGGTGGGTGAATCAAGCAGTTTAAATAGGAGCGGGCATGGTTGATATTGATCTGGTGGTGGGCGCACCGATGGCGGCGACTTTGGGTTTCGCCTACGGCATGGGGCCGTGCCTTATCAGTTGCGCGCCGTTTCTGGGGCCGGTGTTTCTGGCCAGCGACGGCGGTATCAATAAATCGTGGAAGCTGATTCTGCCGCTGTCGCTGGGCAGGCTGACCGCTTATGCCGCATTCGGCTGGGTGGTGGGCGCGGCGGGGCATTACGTGAAAGGTACCATCACCGCCGACAGCGTGCGTTTCGTGGTTGGGTGCGCGGTGTTGATGATGGGGTTGGCGTTGTTGTTGCGGAAGACGGAGAAGGTTTGTGCGGCTACCACAACCCATCCAGTTTCCTTTACACCGCGTAAACCATCAGGCAGTAAACCCATTGTAGGAGCGAGCTTGCTCGCGAATTTTAAAAACATTTTCGCCAGCAAGCTGGCTCCCACAAGAACCTTGTTACCCGGCAGCTTGTTTCTGATGGGCATAGCCATGGCGTTGAGTCCTTGTGCACCGCTGAGTCTGGTGCTGTTCTCGGCGGGGATGAGCGGCAGCGCGTTTAACGGCATGTGGCTGGGCTTGAGTTTCGGGCTGGGGGCGATTGTGGTTCCGGCGATTGTGTATGGCATCGGTATGGCGTATCTGGGCGCGCGGTTGCGCGAACAGTTGCAGGAATGGCGACCGGCAATCGAACGTATCAGCGCGCTGATGCTGGTGGCGGTTGGGATCAGCAATCTGGCGCGCTGGTGAAGGTGCGACGAAATGCCGCAGGGATTTGGGGCGGGGGTTTGGGATAATTCAATGGCTCAATTGTAGGCTGAGGGTGGGGCACGAACCCCGGCATGCCACAGCAGACAATTGCTGGGGTTCGTGCCCCACCACCAGCCTACGGTGAGCATGATTTTTTAATTTATATCATTGGCAGTTTGGAGGAAACAGTGAAGTTTGAAACGAATTTGCTAAGTAGTTACAGCGCGTGTCTGTTGGCTTTGTTCGCTTTGGTCGCGCACGCCGAAGAGCCGCAAACTTTGCAGGAAGTCACTGTTACCGGCAAGCGCGATGATGTGACCGAGCGGCGCGAAGCTTCGACGCAGAAGGTGGTGTTGGAGAAGAAGGACATCGAGAATCTGGGCGTGATGACCATCGGCGAGGTGATGGGCAAGTTGCCGGGGGTGGAGATCGGCAGCGGCGGTATGGGACAACGCGCGCGCGGCATGTCGCGCGATTCAGTGCTGATTTTGATTGACGGTGAACGTTCTGCCAGCGGCGGCAGGGGCGTGGCGAGCATGTTGGGGCGCTTGCCCTCGGGCGATTTGGAGCGCGTGGAAATTCTGCGCGGTTCTTCGGCAGAGTTTGGCGGCGCGGCCTCGGTGACGGTGAATCTGGTGATGAAAAAAGCGTTGCCGAAAAGTTCGACCGAAGGCCGCGCGGCCTTGGGCAAACGCGGCGCGGAAACCAGCAGCCAACTGGCGCTGACTCGCACCGGCGGCGAGGGCGGCTTTGCCTGGTCATTTCCGGTTTCGCTGATGTGGAACAATTCACCGATCACGCGCGAACTGGACAGGTTGGATTCGACGGCCACGCCGCAGGCTTCGGGTGAGCGCGAAAACGGCCAAAATAAAATGGGACACCACTCGATCACGCCGCGTTTGACCTGGAAAGATGGCCGTGACAGCCTGACCGTCGCACCGCTGTTTTTCTACGCGCCGCAGGATACCGACACCACGACCAACCTGACTTCGGGCGGCGCGGCAAATGGTCGCCGGGTGAGCAGCGAATACCAGTTGTCGCGTTCGGTGCGTGTGCGCGTGGATGGCGAGAAACATCTGGCGCAGACCAAATTCAGCGCGCGCTCGGCGTTCAACGTGAGCAAACGCAGTTCGGATGTGACGCGCAATACTTACGATGCGAGCAATGTGTTGACCAGCACGACCCGCGACCAGAACGATAGCAACGAAAAAGAAGCCAACATCGCGCTGCGCGCGGATAAACCGCTGGGACAACATTTGCTGGCAGTGGGGTTGGAACATATCAATATGCGCCGCGATCAGGAGCAGAATTTATCCTCCGGCTCTGCCGCGACGTATAGCGTGCAGGAAAAACAATACATCGCCTGGATACAGGACGACTGGATGGTGCAGGAAAAAACCACGCTGACTTACGGCATGCGCGGCGAATCCATTGCGCTGGATGCGTCCGGCTCGTCACAGCAACGCGGGCAACTGATGCCGTCGCTGGCCGTGCGCTGGGAACCTGCCGACAAATGGCTGGTGCGTTCGTCGCTGGGCGCGGGTTTGAAAATGCCCAAGCTGGACGAGATCAGCAACGCGACCACGCTGGCGCCCAGCAACACACCGCTGGAAGCGGACAAACGCGGCAACTCCAATTTGTTGCCGGAACGCAGCGTGAATTTCGAGGCGGTGTTGGAGCGTTATCTGGACGGCGAAGCCGGGCTGGTCGGCGCGAATATGTATGTGCGTTCCACAGAAGATTTCACCGAAAGGCGCGTGCAGCAGGAATTGCAGGCAGACATGGTTACCTTGCGCTGGGTGGACAGGCCATACAACGAGGGCAAAGCGTTGCATTGGGGACTGGAGCTGGACGGCAAAATGCGCACCGATAGCATCGGCTGGAAAGGCGCGACCATCAAATCTCATCTGACTTTGCCGCGCGCACGCGTCGAGGATACGCGTTTGGGTATCAGCCGCAGCGCGCGCGATACGCCGCTTTATGTGTTGTCCGCCGGAGTCGATGGCAATCTGCCCAAACTGCAATCGAGCTACGGCGTTTCGCTGCAACAGTCGGGGCGCAGCGAGACGGAAGTGGCGGGCGAGCAGAGCGGTTATACCGCAGCCAAAACCACGCTGGATGCGTACTGGCTGTATGCCATGACGCGGCAATACAAGCTGCGTATCAGTGCGCAAAATCTGCTGGCTGCCGACACGGTGCGCGACATGACGTTCACCTCGGGCGGCAACACCTGGCATTCGCGCGCGGTGGACGGCGGCCATCGCACTGTCATGGCGACTTTGGAAGGGCGCTGGTAGCATGTCAGCCGTTTTGAATTTCGCGGGGTTGCCGCTGATGTATTCGCAGTATTCCGACAAGCAGGAAGATACGCCGCTGCACCAACGGATTTCCGTGGTGGGCGTGGTGGTGTTGCTGCATCTGGCGGTATTCGTCGCTTATCTGTTTCAGCCGGAAGCGCCCGCCGTGCTGATTAACGAGATGTCGGTTTCCATCGCCAATTTGAATATGCCGCAAGCGCAAGTGACCCCGCCGCAACCAAAACCGCGTGAGATCGAACCCGAGCCGCTGCCCGTCGAAGAGCCGGAGGTGAAAGAAGAAGCGCCGCCTCCACCCGTGCAACAAGCCTCGCCGCCTTCGCCGGTGCAGTTGGATACCGAGCCGGATTTTAAAGCCGATTATCTGAACAACCCGCGCCCGCCGTACCCCATGGTGGCGCGGCGCATGGGTTATTCCGGCAAGGTGGTTTTGAATGTCGAGGTGCTGGCTGCGGGCAAGGCGGGCGAGGTCAAGCTGGAAAAATCCAGCGGCTACGACATTCTGGATAGTGCCGCTTTGCAGACGGTGAAAACTTGGCGCTTCACCCCGGCCAAACGTTTCGGACAGGCAGTGACTCAATGGTTTCTGGTGCCGATCAAATTTTCGTTAAAGGAAGATGAAGCATGAGCAATTTGTTTGCAATCGACTCCACCATTGTGTTCGGCACGCTGGTGTTGCTGATACTGCTGTCTATCGCCACTTGGTCGATTGCCTTGTTCAAACTGTGGAAGCAGTATCAGGCCAAAAAAGACGACCGCGCATTCAACGATGCGTTCTGGGCGGTGCGCGAGTGGGGCGAGGCGGAAAAAGTCGCGCAGGAAAACAAGGGCGACATCGCGCGTCTGGCGCAATCCGGTTTTGCTGAATTAAAAACTTTGAGCGAAGCCAAGCAGGATTTGAAACATCTGGGCGCGCCGCATGATGTGCTGGAACGCCAGCTGCGTCAGCAGTTGCAGAACATCCAGCGTTACCACGAGCGCGGTCTGGCAGAGCTGGCGACTGTTGGCTCCACCGCGCCTTTCGTCGGCCTGTTCGGCACGGTGTGGGGCATCATGCACGCGCTGCAAAACATCGGCAGCAGCGGCTCGGCTTCGCTCGACGTGGTGGCTGGGCCGATTGGTGAAGCGCTGGTCGCCACCGCCATCGGCATCGCCACCGCGCTACCCGCCGTGCTGGCCTACAACTTTTTTCTGCGTCGCCTGAAAGTTCATGTGACCGACCTGGAAAATTTCGCGCATGACTTTATGCGGCTGGCGCAGAAGCATGATTACAAATTATAAAAATGCCGTCATTCCCGCGAAGGCGGGAATCCAGTGAGTTTATTAAAAATGCAGTTGGGTTTTGGGCGGGAGAGACCGCAGGCGATCAACGTTCGCTCGAATTAAATTCCGTGAACCGTACTGATTTTCGTAGGTCGGGATTTATCCCGACGCTGTTCGCAGTTTGAAAAAATCGTCGGGATAAATCCCGACCTACAAAAGCGCGAGGTTCATGGGTAGGGAACTGGTAGCAATAATTTCTAAATTATTTGGAATGAGGTAAGCATGTCATTCGGAAATTCATCGCAGGAAAGCGGCGGCATGATGAGCGAGATCAACGTCACGCCGCTGGTGGATGTGATGTTGGTGCTGCTGGTGGTGTTCATCATCACCGCGCCCTTGCTCGCGCCGCAATCGCTGAAAATAAATCTGCCCAAAACCGCGTCGGTGGCGCATGACGACAAGCTGCAAAAAATCAGTCTGGCGATTGATGCCAAAGGCGAAGTGTCACTGGAATCCGCCCACCTGAGCGACGATGGGCTGGCCGAAATGCTGAAAGAGCGCGCCGCCGATCCGCAGTTTCAATTGCAGATCCAAGCCGACGAAGCGGTGAACTACGGGCGTGTGGCACAAGTGATGGCCATCGCGCAAAAGGCCGGGGTGAGCAAACTTTCTTTTCTGACGATTTCCAAATAAATTAACTCGCCGTGTTGGCAACCATCGCCTAAGAAACACCTGGGGGAGGAGAAACATCGACGCTAGATCGGGATAAAATAAAAAAACTAATGGCTGGGGAAACCCGGCCATTTTTTTATGTGAACTTCGTGGGAACGCCCGTCAATAGGCGTTCTACGTGATACGATTGATGGAGATTGGCTATTGACGGGCGTTCCCATGAGGTGGCGTATTGTGATTTTACGAAAATGCCAGAGTTTGTGGGCTTGCGAGACAGGTTGTGTAACAAGGCAGGAAATAATTCGTAACAACGCCGCAGCGTGCAAAGCGGCGGGTCTATATATTCTTGAACGTGGAAAGTTGCGGGCTTTGCTGTTAGATTGAGTGGGCGAAAGCGGGGTAAACAGATGGGCGATGGCGCGGGTAGAAAAGTATTTAAACTTTATCAATTCAATTTCAAAATTTCTAATTTTTTGACTTGTCGCAGAATGACCTTAATGACCATTAAGAAGTTTCTTTGTTATTTGGTTGAAGTGGTTATTATTGCGCCTCTAAAAAAACTTAACCGAAAGGCTGGGCGAAATTAAAGTATGCCAACAAAACTTTCTGTGCAGGAACTGCATTTTCTAAAACTGACGGGCAACCACTTAGACTTCTCACAAAAGCTAATAAGTCTTGATTGCCCAAATCCAGACATAAACCAATACGCCAAGTACATTTCTGAAGCATGGTTTCGTCTGGGAGAGCAGCATCTCTCTGATGCAAAGAAGATACTATCGGCAGGTTGCACTAGAGCAACTTATGCTCGTGCATACTACGCTGCCTACAATGCTTCAAAAGGAACTCGCTACATAGCAAAAGGGTCTGTGAGTATGAGAGGTGACGATCATGGAAAAGCCTCAACAGAACTCCCTGGAGACTTTCCAGATATTGCAAGCTGGGCCAATAGAATCACCGTCCTTTACGAGCATCGACTGCATGCGGATTATGATAATTGGACAGACACGCCAAGTAAGTATCCCCCGGCAAAGCCGGGGGCTTTAATTTGTGAGCCGCTCAAAGCGGCTTAACGGGGTCGCTTACGCGGCCCCATTCCTTTGTGCCACCTT
>JAGVNQ010000234.1 GCA_020053195.1 Sideroxydans sp. | reverse complement strand
GTTCGCGATGCCCCGGAGCTGTTGGGCTTCGCGTTGCTCAGCCCAACCTTGCTGCCGTCATTATCGTAGGTTGGGTTAGCGGGTTCATCGCGTAACCCAACATTGCCATGGATGGCGCCAATGCAAAATCGTCGGGTTACGCTGCGCTAACCCGACCTACAATTACAACTTCAATCATCATCCCCGCGTCCGCCATGTTCTGATCGGCCTTCGCCTCTACTTTGTCCGTTCCAGCGAATGTCATGCTCATCCGCATTTCGGTGGCATTCCACGCAGTTGTCGAAATCGCGTATGCCTTCCTCGATGTGTTCGCCGCGTATGCTGGCGAGCGAGTGTTCGTGGCAGCCGTAGCAGGTGTAGCGGCTGTAGTCGTTGCGCGGGTGGCAGGTGGCGCAGCTGGCGTTGTGGTCGCGGTCGAGGGCGAACGATTTGCCGTGGTCGAAGGTTGCGGGTGTCCACTTTTGCAGGCTGTGGCACTGACTGCAATTGCCGGTGATTTTCTGGTGCAGCGCATCGGCGGGCGACTTGTGGCAGGTCTGGCATTGCGTGCGCGTGGTCGTGTTCAGCAAGTTGTGGTCGAACAGCCCCGGCTGGCGGTAACGTTTCACGCCCGCGTGATCGCTGTGGCAGGCCACGCAATCCTGGCTGAGCAGTTGCTGGTGGAACGGCGTGGAGGTGAGCGGTTTGACGATGGGTAAACCCGCTGAGGTCATGCGGCCAATTTGCTCCGGCTTGTGGCAAGTTACGCAGCGCGCGGACTCGGCTCCGCCGAATTTGGAGTGGCAGGCGAAGCAATCGGTTTCCAATTGTTTGTGGCCGGGAATCAACTTGCCGGGGCCGACCATCAGGTTGGGATAGACGAACACCAGCACTGCCAGCACCAGCAGGTTCGCCGCCAGAATGAATTTCAGCAGACGGCTCATCTCCACCCCCAGAACAAAAAGATGCTGATGATGTGGCCCAGCGCCAGCACCGCGAACACGATGAAAATCGGGATGTGAACTTTGCGCCAGCGGGTCATGGCATCCAGGCTCACCGCATCCCAGAATACGGCTTGTTCCACCTCGATGCGCGACATGCCGCGCAACTGGTAATGCTCGCGTTCGCCTTGCACATGGCGGCGCGAACGTTCCAGCAATATCTTGCCGACCAAGCCGCTAATCACGTTGATGCCCATCGCCACCGTCGCCAGCCAAGGCAGGATAGCGTTGAAATGGATGCCCGCGTGAATCAGCACCATCAACGAACCCAGCCACGCAGTGAACTCGTGAAAACGCAGCAGCGTTTTCGGATTGCTGGCCGTAATGTATTTGCGTTTGCGCGCCGAATAAATCAGCGAGCCGATAATCAGCAGCGTGCCGGGAATGCCCAAATAGCGGCCAATCCACACCAGGTCCATGCGGTGCAGCAGGTAATCGCCCGCCAGCGTGGCTGCGGCCAACAGGCCGAGCAACACAGTGAAGGGCAGCACGTGTTCGCGCCATAGTGAATTGTTCATTTACACCTCCAGAGTGACACTGGTTTTCGGTTCGCACACGCACAGCAAACACGTGCCCGGTTCGGGATCGTATTCCGGTTCCTGGCGGTAGCTCACTTCGCCCGAACGAATCGTGGTCTGGCAACTGCCACAACCGCCCGCGCGGCAACCGGAGCTGGCGGCGATGCCGTGTGCTTCGGCGAATTCGAGCAGTGTTCCCGCTCCGGGTTGCCACGCAAATTGCTGGCCGGATTGGGCGAAAGTCACCGTGATGTCGCTCGCTGTTGGCGCGCTTTGTGTTGCGGCTTGCTTGCGTTTGATCGAGGCCGGACCGAACGCCTCATAGTGAATATGCGCATCCGGCACGCCCCAGTCTTCCAGCGCGGGCACCAGACTTTCCATCAGCGGTGTCGGCCCGCAAATGTAGAAGTGATACGGCTTCAGCGGCAACTGGTTGCGCAGCAGGCTCACATCCACCCGCCCGCGCTGCTGGTAATCGTGACCCTGAATATCTTGCGGCAGCGGGTCGCTGAAACAGAAACGCAAATGGAAATTCGCATGCGTCGCCGCCAGAATTTCGAGCTGGTTTTTCATCGCCAGTTCGCCGCTGTTGCGCACGCCGTAGAACAGCCAGACTTCGCGCCCCGGCTGCGTGTCCAGACACCATTTCAACATGCTCAACATCGGCGTGATGCCGATGCCGCCGCCTATCAACACCACCGGCGCATCGCTGCTGTCGATATGAAAATGCCCCACCGGAGCGCGCACCTGCAAACGGCTGCCCACCGCGATTTGATCGTGAAAGAAATTGGAAGAACGTCCCGGCGGCACACTCTTGCCAGCGGGCGGCACGGCGCGTTTGATCGAGACGCGATAACAATCCGCTTGCGGCGCATCCGACAGCGAATAACAGCGGATGAGTTGTTCGCTGCCGCCTGCGGCGTTGGGAATGTCGAGATTGAACGTCAGAAATTGTCCGGGCAAATAAGGCGGCAGCGCCTGCCCGTCTTCCGGCTTGAGATAAAACGAACAAATGGACTGCGCCACATCTTCGATAACTTTGCGTTCCACCTTGAATGACCTGAGACCCGACCATGCAGCTTTGGTCGGTGCAGGCGCATCTTGCTTGACCACCGCAGGAGTAGTCGGCAGATTCATTTCCTCCGCCTCGTTGCGCAATGCCTGATAACCCTGCCAATGCCGCGAAAAACTGATCGCGAGGTAAATCGCCACTTGCGCCGCGACACCCAGCACAATCCACAGCAGCAAGGTAAGCGAGGTCATTTAGTTTGGCTCCTGAAAATCATCATGGAGATGCGGGTGGCGTTTGGATATGGCGATGAGCCTAAACGCCGTAGTTGAGGTGTTTGTAGATACGAATAAATTCGCACCTACAACATCTCACGCCGTTACAGTGTAGCGAGTATTGGCCCGCCAGCTTAAGTCACCCTTAAGCTGCCCACAGCGGCTTGCCGTCCGCATCGAGATAAGTCAGGTACGCCCGCACATCAAACTCCAACTGCGCATACTCCGGCTCGATATGCCGACACAGTTGATAAAACGCCTTGTCGTGCGCGCTCTCCTTCATGTGCACCAGCTCATGTACCACGATCATGCGCAAAAATTCCGGCGGCATTTGTTTGAACAAATTCGCCACGCGAATCTCGCGCTTGGTTTTCAGCTTCGCGCCCTGCACCCGCGAGATGCTGGCGTGCATGCCCAGCGCATTTTTGATGACATGCAATTTACTATCGAACGCCACCTTGCTCAATTGCCCCACATTGCGCAGATGCACGTTCTTGATTTCCAGCACGTAGTCGTACAACGCCCGGTCGGTGCGCACAGCGTGGGCTTGCGGATATTTTTGCAGCAGCAGATCGGCCAGTTGATTTTGGGCGATCAGGTGGTGGACTTGCGCGGTCAGGGGGGCGGGATAGCCGGAGAGGTAGTTGGGGGAAGGTTTTTGACACATGGAAGAAGAAGGTGGTTTTTTGAAAAAACTGCAGCTAGATTTGCATCAAGCTTCAACTAACCAAATAGAAAATTGTCAGTTCTCCTTGATTTCTGAAACAAAGGCCATTTCCCACCAACGTTTCCATTCATTTAGGTTTTTGAAGTTCTTTAAAAACTTCTTATTCAGAATTTCCAAAACGATGGGACTAAGCTCTTTGTGCAATTTGGCAGCTTCAAGCATCTGGATGACACGTTTACGTGTCTGAGCATCGTCACCATATATCCATCTATTTGAGGCATCAATACAGCTGTCCTCGGCTGCGCCAACCATGGGATCAGGTTTTCTTTCAATGGTGAATTTTGCCTGGGGGTCGGTTTCAAAACGTGCGTTTAGGATTGCCAGCAACAGATCATCCCCCCTATCTCTAGAAATGCTTGCCGTGTTACACATTTCCAATAATTGAAAAGTATGTTTTGAATGTTCTCGGCCTCGGTTAATCGCGCCTGCAACAACGTAATACTCATTCCACCTGTTGTATGAATATGCGGCATCAAGAAAATACTTCTCCACCCAAATAGAGGTTGGGTGCGATAAATAGAACGCTTTTAGTCTTGGAAGATACGCCGGATGTTCAAAGGCAATTCTAACGACATTGGTGCTATGCGAATAATCTGGTTGGTATGCCGAAAAGTATTCGATCAGCAACTCATCAAAATACGCATCCTCCAATCCTTTGGCATGGTCGAGCCCAAGCCTTTTAGCGAGAGAAACAACCTCGCCTTTTCTGCTTAATTTCATGGGTTGATTGAGCAGTTTTCCAACAAAAGCACGGGAGACAACCTTGCTCTTTTCGTCTTGATGTGACTCAACAATTCTCATCAATCCGCTGTAAGTCCAGTCTTTCTCCCAATCTTGCGTGCGTTCAATTGCTGAAATGTAAAAAGGGAGCAGCATTGGAGAAATACGAATTCGAGAATCTGACTCCTCTTGTTCTGCGCTTTGTTTCCACGCTTTGACAAACCCCCGCAAATCTTCTATTGGATAGTTAAACAACACTCGTCCAAGCCACATTTTTTTATCTGTAGGTTTGTTGGGCGATAGCGTTAATACAAGTCGATTGTCAGGTGTGATTTCATAATCAAAGTAGCGTTGCTCCCAGATTCCGCTACTTATCGTGAGTCGCTCAATACCCGTCTCTGTTGCAAACCACAGACAGTCACAGCTTTTATCATACGCGGACATTCCAACGACTGCCCCAGTGGGCTTGGGATTGCTCAGCACTCTGGCTGGGATCGTTAGTTGTTCCAAATCGTAAATGAGAACAGAGCCCGCGCTTTGTGAATATTCTTCCTGATAAAAGGTTGTCAATACCAGCTTATTGTTAATTCGAACAAGGCCAGCCAGTTCGGCGCATTTTGGCAATAATCCTGAATATTGAATAACTTTTCCACTTGCGGGCGCGTAAGAGAATAGGTGTCCTTGATTTGACGCGGGATCGTCATCCCCTTCGCCACAATAACCACCGTTTGCAAACCAAATTTTTCCCGGTAGATCGCAATACATAATTTCGGGCGGCTTATATTCATTTGTGTATTTGGCTAGAACATCGTCGGGGATAGAGCAGGCCATCTTTTTGGGAGAATATGCATTCTGCTTTTCAACAAGGTTATTGATTGGAGAGCTAGAAGCGCTACTGAATTTTCCATTGAACAATCGAATTTCTGCGATACCGGCATCAAAAAAAATGTCGCTTCCAACCAAGCTAACTTTAGAAAATTGCGGAAGCCAATCTGTTGGTGTTGGGTCAGCTCCCGCAAATACGCTGTCACAAAATCCCAATAGAAGCATTGGCAACAATTGACGGAGCGATGGAACATATCTAGCCAAGAACATAATTACTCCTTCCATTGCAATGAGCTTACATTAATTTATTGTAGCCGCACTACCGCACCCACACCGTCTTCGCGTTCACAAATTCGTGCATGCCCAGCTTGGACAATTCGCGTCCGTAGCCCGATGCCTTCACGCCGCCGAACGGTAAGCGCGGATCGGATTTGACCATGCCGTTGATGAAGGCGCAGCCGGACTGAATGTGCGCCGCCAGTTGTTCGGCGCGTTCGCTGTCGTTGCTCCACACCGATGCGCCGAGGCCGAAGCGAGTGTCGTTGGCGAGGCGCAGCGCGTCGGCTTCGTCCGCCGCGCGCAGGATGAGCGCCACCGGGCCGAACAGTTCTTCGTGATAGGCGCAGGTGGCGAGCGTAACGCAATCCAGAATCGACGGCTGGTAGAAAAATCCTGCGCGTGCTATGGGCTGGCATCCGCATACCGCGACTGCACCTTGCGCGATGGAATCGGTGATTTGTTTATGCAGCGTGTCGCGCAAATCGGCGCGGGCCATGGGGCCGATCTGCGTGGCATCGTCCAGCGGATCGCCGAGTTGCAGTGTCTCTACTTTGGCTTTTAACAGTTGCAAAAATTCGTCAGCGATTTGCGGTACGAGGATGAAACGTTTGGCGGCGATGCACGATTGGCCGCAGTTGAGGAAGCGCGAAGCCAGCGCCATGTTCACCGCCAATTCCAGATCGGCATCGTGCAACACGATGAACGGATCGGAGCCGCCCAACTCCAGCACACATTTTTTCAGATGCTGCCCGGCCAGCGCCGCCACCTTGCGCCCGGCGGCCTCCGAGCCGGTGAGCGTGACGGCATGCACGTGCGGGCTGGCGATGACCTCGGCAACGTGTTCGACTTCGAGCAGTAAATTGGTAAACACACCCTCCGGCAAACCGCTGACGCGGAATATTTCTTCAATCGCCAGCGCGCATTGCGGCACATTGGGCGCATGTTTCAACAGCAGCGCATTGCCCGCCATCAAGGCTGGTGCGGCAGCGCGGAACACTTGCCAGAACGGAAAATTCCACGGCATGATCGCCAGCACCACGCCCAGCGGCTGATACGCGATGTAGCTATGCGCCGCATCCGAAACCACAGTTTCGGCGCGCATGAATTGCTCACCATGCTGCGCATAATATTCGCAAACCCCAGCGCACTTCTCCACCTCAGCGCGCGCCTCGCGCATGGGCTTGCCCATTTCCAGCGTGATCAACGTCGCGTACTCGTCACGCCGCGCCAGCAACTGATTCGCCGCATTGCGCAACATCTCCGCCCGCGTGGAAAAATCACTTTGCGCCCAGTCATGTTGCGCACTGTGCGCGTCCGTCAAAACCTGCGGCAAGTGGGCGGCATCCAGACTGGCGAAGGTTTGGATATGTTGATTGGTGGTTGGGTTGTGGGTGGTAAATGGCATGGAGGCTATTTCCCGAAAGACAAGGCAGATATTGTAGGTGCGAATTTATTCGCACGAATCACGTTTTTTTCGAATGAATTCGCACCTACATGATTTTCTCAAATTGGCATTTGCCTACAAGCCAACAAACACGGCCATCTCCATCAAGTGCATTGCGTAGATCGCCTATTGACGGGCATCTCCATGAAGTGAGGTTTTGAGAATTGGTAGGGTGGGCAACTTGTTGCCCACGCGGTAGATGTATTGCAGATCGTTAACGGCACGGGCGCAGGAACGTGCCTACCCTACTCGGCTTGCCACCCAAATAGGTCAACAAAATCATCAAAGCAATTCTTGCATATCCAACGATACCCGTCTGTGGTTGTGTAACCTTCAGCTAGGGTGTTATGAACTCCACCAGTCATAAATTTTGCCGAGCAGAATTCGCAGTGGTCATGATCGTTGTGCGCATTTGACGGCACGTATGAACGCCAAGACAAGGTTACCCCTTTGAGGTAGGCCTCCTGATTTGTGAGTCGCCAGTCGCTTTGTGTGTTCATGTGCCTAACGAAATCCAATAAGCATTTAAATAGAACCGCAATGTCATCCATCTCAAAGCCGCTGTCAAACCTCGAAGCTTTCCAACTCACCCCCTCGGATGATGCTTCGCATGCAACGCCTTCAGCCGTTCCCTTGCCACATGCGTATAAATCTGCGTGGTGGAAATATCGGAATGGCCGAGCAGCATTTGCACCACGCGCAAGTCCGCGCCGTGGTTGAGCAGGTGGGTGGCGAAGGCGTGGCGCAGGGTGTGCGGCGACAGGGGTTTGTGCAGGCCGCCGTGTTTTGCGTGTTTTTTGATGAGGTACCAGAACATCTGGCGTGTCATGCCACAGCCTCGATGGGTGACGAACAGCGCGTCGGTGATCTGCCCCGCGAGCAAGACAGGACGGGCATCGGCGAGGTAACGTTTGACCCAGTCCAGTGCTTCTTCGCCCAG
The DNA here is from genome assembly GCA_020053195.1 of Sideroxydans sp. Taxonomy (GTDB): domain Bacteria; phylum Pseudomonadota; class Gammaproteobacteria; order Burkholderiales; family Gallionellaceae; genus Sideroxyarcus. Next base: position 3,973 of record JAGVNQ010000234.1, on the reverse strand, counting down.
CGGCACGAGGCGTTCTTTGCTGCCTTTGCCCATCACGCGCGTCACGCCCATGTCCAGGCTGACTTGCGCCACGCTTAATCCGACCAGCTCGGACACGCGCAGGCCGCTGGCATACAACACTTCGAGCATGGTGCGGTCGCGCATGCCGAGTGCGGTCTCGACATCAGGTGCATTCAGCAACAGTTCGACATCTTGTTCGGTGAGACTCTTGGGCAGGCTGCGCGGCAGTTTGGGTGAGGCAATTTGTAGCGTCGGATCGGTAGCGATTTTGTTCTGCCGTAGCAGGTAACGGAACAGCCGTTTGAGGCTGGAAATGGCGCGCGAGGTGGAGGTGGATTTGGCTTCTTGTTTGTATAAATAGGCGAGGAAGCTTTGTATGTCGGCATGGGTGGTGTCTGCAATGCCGCATCCACGCTGCTTCTCCAGCCACTCGGCAAATTTGTTCAGGTCGCGCCGGTAACTTTCCAGCGTGTTGCGCGACAGGCCGTCTTCCAGCCACAGCGCATCGCTGAATTCGTCGAGCAGGTCGGTGTTGGTCATTGCTTATTTGCAGCGAAATGAGCCGACATTTCTACCCTCTCCCCAGCCCTCTCCCTGCAAGGGAGAGGGGGCGTAGAGTGGATAAGCCTGTTTTGAGCTTGGTCGAAGGACGATAGCGCATCCACCAAAACATGCTGAAGGTGGATGCGCTGCGCTTATCCACCCTAGATTTGAATTCGGTGATGGAGTCAGCGTTGTTCATGCGCCAGCAACCAGCGCTTGATGTCCAGCGCAACACCTTCCGCGCGGTGCATGAACCCGCCCAGCCCGGTTTTGCTCACCACGCGGTGGCAGGGGATGACCACGGGGACGGGGTTGTTGCCGCAGGCCTGTCCGACGGCGCGCGCGCTGGAGCCGATCTCGGCGGCGAGTTCGCTGTAGCTCAATGTTTGCCCGCGCGGAATGACGCACATCATCTGCCAGACTTTGCGCTGATGTTCTGTGCCGTCCAGCTTGAGCGGGAGGTCGAAACGGAATGCCGCATCGGCAAAATACGCTTGCAGTTGTTTGCTCACTTCCCGCGCCAGCGCGTCGCGTGGCGCGTATGCGCGCGTGTCGGGAGAAAGGAATTCGATGCCCAGCAACGCATCCTCCGCGCAACGGAGACCGAGTTTGCCGAACGGGGCGGCGATGATGACCTGAGAATTCATGCGCGCATGATAACGCAACTGCCAAGCCTCTCAAGCAGTGCAAATTACATACCACAGCCCGCTGGTCAAAATTTCCCGTTATCAACTTTTTCTACCATGCTGTCGCTGACCTGCTCGAAAGTCAGTATCTGTTTGCCTTTGTGATCCATGAGAAATTCCTCGGCATCGGCGCGCGTTTCCAGCGGCACGAACTCGTGTCCCATCGGGCCGAGCACGTCGGAGCCGGTGACGTAAAAAGCCTTGCGCGCATCCATTTTGCGCAGGCCATAAAATTCGGTGACGTGGATGCTGGCGATGTCCTCTTTGCGGTGATTCGGCGCGTATTTGGCGATGTCATGCAAATACTTGAACATGTCTTTCGCGCCGTCGAAAAAATGCGCGTGACCGTCGCGGTAACGCACCACGGCAACCCAGTTGGGATATTTCGATACCAGCATGCCGCACACCGGGCACAGATCTTTTGCGCCCGGCTTGGGCACGACAACGCCCTCCTGGGCGGCAGCGAATGCCACCCAGATAGTGAAGAACGACAAGATGATGAGTCGTTTGAGCAGCTTCATCTCAGCTCGGCTTCATCATCATTTTTTTGCGCCGCTCTTCGCGGTTCTTGCGGATCATGGACACGTCCTGCGCCATGTCGGTGTACGCCGCCAGCAACGCCGCGTCAAAATTGCCCGGCTCGCCGCCGTTGGTCGCTTGCGATGTCTTGAGTGCAGCGGCATCGCTGTAGGCGACTTTGCTGCGCTTGGTCATCACGCCTTTGATCTGGCTGCCGATCAGGAAGGTGGCGTTGCCGACTTCGACCAGCGGTTTGATCTCGGCGGCGGATGCGTTATCCCCGACGTAAATCGCTTTCGGCTCGCGGTCAACGTTGAGCGACAAGCTGATCGCGGCGCAGTGGATGGAGCAGGTGCCGTCGGCCAGATCATCGCTGTAATGCACCACCATGCGCGAATGGTGGAACATCTTTCGGTCCATGCCGCAGTACGGGCACTTGGCGTATTTCTCGATGTCGTTCTCGTTAGCTTTGGCATCGGCCGCTTTCTTCGGCAGGAACTGCGCCGGAGTACCATCGCCCGCGCAGGATTCGGCGGCGTGCGACGGCAATGCTGCAAGACCCAAGGCAGCAACGGAAAGTTTCAACATGTCGCGTCGTTTCATTTGATTCTCCTTTTCAAGTTAATAATACCAAGCGATTCATCCCCTCCCTGATCGCTCCTCTTGACTACTTATTCGATACAAATCCTTTTCCTATGGAATACCTAGTGTAGTGTTGCAAGCTATCTGGAACTTATGCCAACGCGAAGAACGGTTTTGTAGGTCGGGTTTCAACCCGACATGTCGGGCTAAAGCCCGACCTACAAGGGCTGCATTTATGCACCGTCAAGAACGATGCTCTGCACTAGCGTGTTCCTTCAATCAGCTCTCCGGCCAGTTTGTCGAAATCCGCCACTTCGGCTTCGCCCACCACTTTAGCTTTGATGATGCCGTCGCTGCCGACGAAAAAAGTGGTCGGCAACCCGATGATGGCGTACTGGCGTGCGATGTCCGAGCGCTCGTCCATCAGCGCCGGATAGCTGACACCGATCTTGCGCATAAAGGCGGCGACGGTGTCCTTGTCCTGTCCGGTGTTCACGGCCAGCACTTGCAGCCCCTGGGCATGCCGCTTCTGGTAAACCAACTCGAAAGATTTCATTTCACCCTCACAAGTGGGACACCAGTCTGCCCAGAAGCGGATGACCACCGGTTTGCCGCGAAAGTCCTCGGGAAAACGCACGGCTTTGCCGTCCATATAAGTCGTGAAAAAAGCCTGGGCGACGCTGCCGACATTGTTTTTCGGCACATCCTCTTTGCAGGCGGCAAGCGACGAGAGCAACAACACGAGCATCAGCAAACGCGACATTTCATTCTTTCAGCAAAATCAAATTAGAGTTGACGACCATGAACGTCGCCACCGCAGCAAATAGGGCAAAACCCAGCGCCGCCAGCCACGCCAAACGTTTTGAGAACGCGGGCACGATGGAGGATAAACTGGCGATGCGCGCAAACGGCTGTAGCGCGCCCACGCATAAACCGGCAGCGGTCGCGGCGAACAGCGGCAGATACAGCCAGTAGCCCTGATAGTCGTATTCCGGTTTGAGCAGGCAGAACGGGCAATGGTGGTGCGGGTGTTCATAAACGTACAGCGAGACGAACGACAGGATGCCGGCCAGCGCGGCGACGAATGCCAGCGCGGAAGAAGCTGCAACGAGGTAAGCAGCGCGCAACTTGCGCGCATGCCAAACGGCAGCGGCCACGGCCACACCCAGCGCCGCATAGAACAACACCAGCGCAGTCTGCGGCGGCAGCGCCGAGACATCGGCGACCAGCGTCTTGGCATCACCGGAGAACAAACTGCCGCAACAGGAGGTGATGACATCGGCTTTGAGGTTGAGAAAATAGGCGAGCTGCAAAGCAAACGAAAGCGCGACGAAAGGCAGGATGCCTATCAGCAAACTATATTTCGTGCGCAGCAGCGGATAGTCGTAAGCGCGGGTATCGACGTGATTGAGCACCAGCCACACCGCCGCCATAAAAAACACGGCCATCTGCGCGAACAGCGCGGGGAAGCCGTAGGCATTGGCGTTCAGCGTGCCTACCGCGCACATCGCGCCGACGAACATCACCGCCATTTTGTCGGCGTTGAAAATGAATAGCAGCAGGCTCACCAGTTGCGTGACAAACACGAAGGTGAGCAGCGTGGACAACAGATAAGTGCGCCGTTCCAGGCGCAACTGCAATTC
>JAGVNQ010000245.1 GCA_020053195.1 Sideroxydans sp. | reverse complement strand
GTTTCGTGCCTTTCGTGTTTTTCGTGGACTGACTGATTTTCTGCTTTTTCAACTACAACTGATCCGGCGCGATGGCGAGTCGCAATATGGTCTGGTAATCGCCCTCGCGTTCGCGGCGGCTGAACCACCAGACAGCGCCCTTCTTGATGCTCCAATATTCCTCGCGGTTGGTCAGCAGCAGCGCGGCCAGCTCGCCCAGCCACGGTTGATGACCGACCAGCAGCACCGCACCGCCCGCCTTGGGCCAACCGGCGGCGGCAATGGCACTCTTGGGTGTGGCATGCAGGCCGATTTCGGGAACGGTGATAAATTTTTCGGTGAGTGCGCCTGCGGTTTGCTGTGCGCGGAATGCCGGACTGACCAGGACGCGCGTTTTGGGCGGCAGCCGGTTGGCAAGAAAGTGCGCCATACGCTCGGCTTGTCGGCGGCCTTTTGCGGTGAGCGGACGGGCATCATCGGGTGTGCCATCCGCCGCTTCTGCGTGTCGCCAAAGAATTAACTCCATCTCTCGCTCCCGTTAGGATTTATTACACTATCGGATGTCAGGATATACCGTATATACTGATTTCGCCACATTCACTTTTGGAGAACAACATGACCGATGCTAACCCGCTCAAGACTGCTGCGAAAAAAGCTGTTGCCGCACCCAAACCCGCCGTGTCCAAGGCCGTAATCAAACCGGAGAAAAAGCCGAAAAAAGAAAAGAAAGCTTCCGCCAAAGTGAAAGTGGTACGCGACAGTTTTACCATGCCGCAGGCCGATTACGACTTGATCGCCGCGCTAAAACAAAAAGCGCTGAAGACCGGATTGCATGTGAAAAAGAGCGAGCTGCTGCGCGTGAGCTTGCAGGCTTTATCCAAACTGAGCGAAGCGCAACTGAAGAAAGCGATCTCGGGACTGGAAAAGATCAAGACAGGTCGCCCAAAGAAAGACTGATTCTTGAGCCACGGATGAACACGGATAACCACGGATTAAACCCGCAGAAAAATCCGTGTTTCATCAGTGTGCATCCGTGGCTGAATATAGTTTTATTCAGCCTCAACCGCCGCCAGCGGCTGTCCCAATTCCTGCAACAGCAAAGTTTGCGCGCACGACGCGACGGAGCGAGCCGGCGATTTACGGTGCCAGAAACCATTGCAATCCATTTCCCACGCTTGGCAGTTGTCTTTCAGATAACTCTTCAGCCCTTCATCCAGCACGCGCTTTTTCAGCTTCTCGTCCAGCACGGGAAAACACACTTCGATACGGCGGAAAAAGTTTCTGTCCATCCAGTCGGCGCTGGCCAGATACACGTCGTTTTTCAGATCGTTGCGGAAGTAGAAAATGCGCGTATGTTCGAGGAAGCGACCGATGATGGATAACACGCGGATGTTTTCCGACAGCCCGGCCACGCCGGGGCGCAAGGCACACACGCCGCGCACGATCAGGTCTATCTTCACGCCCGCTTGCGATGCCTCGTACAACGCGGTGATGGTTTCCGGCTCCAGCAGCGAATTCATCTTGGCGATGATGTGGCCGCGCTTGCCTTCTTTGGCGAGTTTGGTTTCGTTGGCGATGGCTTCCAGAATTTTGGTGTGCAGCGTGAACGGCGATTGCCACAGGTGGCGCAGCTTGCTGGCTTTGCCCAGCCCGGTGAGCTGCATGAACACTTCGTTCACGTCGGCGCACACTTCCTCGTTGCTGGTGAACATGCCGAAGTCGGTGTACAGCCGCGCGGTGCGCGGGTGATAATTGCCAGTGCCCAGATGCACGTAGCGGCGTAATTTGTTTTCTTCGCGCCGCACCACCATCAGCATCTTGGCGTGGGTCTTGTGGCCGACCACGCCATACACCACATGCGCGCCGACTTCTTCCAGACGGCTGGCCCAGTTGATATTGGCCTCTTCGTCGAAACGCGCCAGCAGCTCCACCACCACGGTGACTTCCTTGCCCGCGCGCGCGGCGGCGATCAGCGCTTCCATCAGTTCCGAATCAACCCCGGTGCGGTAAACCGTTTGTTTGATGGCGACCACGCTGGGGTCGGCCACGGCTTGCTGGATGAAGTCGATCACCGGTTTGAACGACTGGTAGGGATGGTGCAACAACACGTCGTTTTTACGCAGCACCTTGAACATGTCCGCGCCTTTTTTCTGCAACAGCGGCGGCATGCCGGGCACGAACGGTGCGAACTTGAGATCGTCGCGCGCCACTTGGTCCGGGATGCGCATCAGGCGCACCAGATTCACCGGGCCTTTAACGCTGAACAAATCTTCCGCTTTCAGCTCGAATTGCTGCAACAAAAATTCCGACATGGCGGGAGGGCAGTTGTCCGCCACTTCCAGCCGCACCGCGTCGCCGAAATGGCGCTGCGGTAACTCGCCCTGCAAACTGATGCGCAGATTTTTGACTTCTTCCTCATCCACAAATAAATCGCTGTTGCGCGTGACGCGGAACTGGTAACAGCCCAGCACCTCCATGCCAGAAAACAACTCGCCCACATGCGCGTGCAGAATGGAAGATAGAAACACGAAACCGTGCGGGCAGCCGGAAATCTCGGGGGGAAGCGGGATCGCCCTCGGTAATACGCGCGGCGCTTGCACGATGGCTTTGGCGGAGTTGCGCCCGAACGCATCTTTGCCTTGCAACTCAACAGTAAAATTCAAACTCTTGTTGAGCACGCGCGGGAACGGGTGTGACGGGTCGAGGCCGATGGGGGTCAACACCGGCATCACCTCTCGCAGGAAAAAATCTTTTACCCAGACTTGCTGTGTTTCGTTCCAGTGTGTGCGGCGCAAAAACTTAATGCCCTGCGCGGCGAGCGCGGGAACCAGTTCCTCATTGAACAGCTGGTATTGGCGCGAGATGAGCTGGTGCGTGGGCGTGTGCAGACGTTTGAGAATCTGCGTAGCTTCCAGCCCGTCCGGGCCGCTGGCACGACCGCCCAGCTTGGCCTGTTCCTTCAACCCCGCCACGCGAATCTCGAAGAATTCATCCAGATTGCTGCTTACGATACACAGGTATTTCAGCCGTTCCAGCAAGGGAACTGAAGCATCTTCGGCCTGTGCCAGTACGCGCCGGTTGAACTCCAGCAAACCGAGTTCACGGTTAAGGAAATTTTGTGCGGGGTAGTTTTTATTCAAGGAATTTTCTTGGTTCAGTTTTTCGGCGGAACATAGCCGTTGGGCATTTGTGTTCCTTCGCCAAAGAAATAATTTTCCATCTGTTGCGCCAAATATTGGCGCGCCTTGATGTCGCCCAGATTGAGGCGGTTTTCGTTGACCAGCATGGTCTGGAATTTGATCCAGGCCTGCCACGCTTCTTTCGACACGTTATCGAATATACGCTGACCCAAAGCACCCGGATAAGTCGGACGTTCCAGACCTTCCGCCTCGCGCCCCAATTTCACACATTGCACCATTCTTGCCATTTTTGTTCTCCACAACTCGTTGATGATAGATGCGCAATATTACACGCAGATGAATTTTTCCAAGTGCCCTTTATTAGCCACGGATGAACACGGATTTTCACGGATTGGTTGCATGTGAATCCGTGTTTCATCGGTGTTCATCCGTGGCTCAATTACGTTTTTGGATTACCTCAAATTCTTCACAAAAACCTTAGACCGGCGTTGATAGTTATACAGCTCCTTCTTTTCTTTCGGCAGTTGATTCACGCCCGCTTCGCCGAAGCCGCGTTCGATAAACCAGTGTGCGGTGCGCGTGGTCAGCACGAACAGTTTGTTCATGCCTTGCGACTTCGCCAGCGTGCTCATGTGGTCGAGGATGGCCTCGCCATAACCCCGGTCGCGGCATTGCGCGTCCACCGCCAGACAGGCCAATTCCGCCGACGCTTCGTTCGGGAACGGATATAACGCGGCGCAACCGACGATGCGGTGGTCGTGTTCCAACACTTCAAAACGCGCGATCTCGCGCTCCAGCAATTCGCGCGAACGGCGCACCAGAATGCCCTCTTCTTCCAGCGGACGCAGCAATTGCAAAATGCCACCCACGTCTTCAATGGTGGCCGCGCGCAAAGTGTTAAGCGTAGATTCGACCACCATGGTGCCAATGCCTTCGTCGCTGAACAGTTCCTGCAACAGCGCACCGTCGGTGTGGCGGCTAATGAGATGGGTGCGTGCCACGCCCGCTTCGCACGCGCGCACCGCGCACGGCAGGAACAGCGCCACGTCGTCCGGCAGCACGCGCTTCTTGTTGTCGAGCACGTCCTGCGCCTGCGCGATGGTTAATTCTTTGAACAACTTGCCGCGCTTTTCCTGCACGCCGTCGGTGTCCATCAAAAACACCAGCTTGTCCGCATCCAGCGCGATGGCGGTGGCGGTGGCGACATCCTCCAATGTGAGGTTGAACACCTCGCCCGTGGGCGAATAGCCGAGCGACGACAGCAACACCACTTCGCCGAATTCCATGCGGTCGCGCAGCGCGGCGACATCCACTTTGCGCACCCTGCCGGTGTGTTGCAAATCAACGCCATTGATGATGCCGATGGGTTGCGCCGTGATGAAATTGCCGCCCGCCACGCGGATGTCGGCGTTCGCCATTGGCGAATTCGCCAGCCCCATCGACAACAGCGCCTCGATCTCCAGCCGCACGCGCCCGACCGCTTCCTTCACGCATTGCAGCGATTCCGCATCGGTGAGACGAATGCCCTGATGAAACGTGCCCGCCAAATCATTGCGCGCCAGATGCTGCTCGATCTGCGGCCGCGCGCCATGCACCAGCACCAGCCGGATGCCCAGCGCCGCCAACAGATTGAAGTCGTGCGTCAGCTCGACAAACTTCCCGTCCGCCACCACCTCGCCGCCGAACGCCACCACAAACGTCTTGCCGCGAAAGGCATTGATGTAAGGCGCAACGGAACGGAACCAGGAAACGAAATCGGGCGAAGAGGTGATGGGGGCGGCGGGCATGGTGGCGGATTGACTCCTCTGACAGGTGGGCAAATGTTGGCGGTATTATATTTCAGAACATCGGGATAGACGGTTATGCGCACAATTTTTACAGCCTACCCTTTGGAGATGCCCGTCAATAGGCGATCTTCACGATGTACTTGATGGAAATGCCCGTGGGTAGGGCGTTGCGGGCACAGTGGCTTGAAACAATCAATATTATCGAACTGGTTTCGCCATTATTCCCACAATAGTTGTAGCAAGGCGGCGGCAAAGGTATGCGCTTCGGGCACTTGATGTTGCAACCATGCTGCCGCAGAAACGATGATCAGAAAAACGAAAAGCACTTTTTTCCAAGTATTTTTGAACAGCCTCATTTTCCAATCACCCAACATGATGTCGCTCGCAAGCGGGCGTTTGACCAATACTCCCGCGAATGCCGCTTCAAAAGCGACTTCCAGCAATATCGGTGCGCCACCTATGACTAAAAACAGGCCACCCACGATGAATCCGGCAACAAGCACTACAATCATAACGGCACATCCTTCTGCGTCAGGTGCGCCCGCCCCGGTGCTTATATCAAGCTGCTCTTGTTGTTCTGGCTCTCGTTTGGCGGTTTCTATCCAAACCCTGACGACAACAAAAAAACAGGCATAAGCAAACAAGAGCGCAATGGCGTAGCGCGTCGGCATACTTCTGGCCCATTCATGCCCATTAGAAAAAAACAGCAACAAAGACCAACTGCACAACCACGCCGCACCCCACGATAACGCGAACATCAACGTGAACTGGCCCCACAACGGAGATAAATGGATGCGCCGTTGGATGAAGCTGCGCTTCTCGTCTTCGTAGCGTTGGCGGCTCCAGCGATCCATAGGTTTGTCCGAAAATATTGTTGGCGTTTCTGCGATTATGTAGATGAACGAAAATGACTCAAGCAACCATCCAATAATGCGATCACGGCGGAAACCGGGTTTGTAACGCATGAACCCGAGCCCTCGGGTCATATCGAGAGGTGCGG